>CAZGYS010000595.1:1548-4383 GCA_964530305.1 uncultured Leptospiraceae bacterium | reverse complement strand
CCACGAAGCGTCGCAGGTCTTCGGGACGATGCTGGAGATCACAATCCATGGTGATAACATAATCATATCCGCCCTGATGGGCGAATCGCATGGCTTCGATCATTGATGCGCCGTAACCGCGGTTCTCCGGTTGATGCACAGCCTGGACATTGTCGTGCTCCGCCGTTAACCGGTCGATAAGCGCGGGCGATCCGTCGGTGGAACCGTCATTGATGAGCAGTAACTCTCGGAGGTTTCCGTCCAGGTGTCGTAGCGCTTCCTCGACCACGGGGCGTAAGCTTTGTTCCTCATTGAAAACAGGGATGGTTAAGAGCTGGCGGTTGGACATGCGGGACCCGACATGCTTGGCCTTCCAGGCGTGCGCGCAAGAGAATTTTTTGCGCGACGCGGGAGCCTGAAGTCGTGAAAAGGTGTATCAGTTGGAATTTAGAGGCTTTCATGGCTTTAAGGTTACTGGAAAAAGTCCGCGACCGACTCTCCCGTCGTCCGCGCATCGGTCTGGCACTATCCGGAGGGGGATGCAAGGCCTTCTTCGGCCTGGGCGTCGGGCAGGTGTTGCTGGAAAACGGCGTCCCCATTCGCGTCATCTCCGGTGCTTCCGCCGGCGCGGCCATGGCCTTTACCCTGGTCTCCGGTCGCACCGATAAGATTGTCCAGTACTACTATTCCATCACGTTGCGCAATCCCCAGAATTTCTATTTCTCACGACTGCTGCGCGGGAGACGCCCATTTCCCCACGAGCGCATGTATCGCCGGGCCATCATTACCTACCTGGATTACGAACTAATCATGAAGTCCAGGATCGACGTGGCCATTAACGCGCTCCTGCTGCCGCCGGACATCTATCCGCCCTCGGACGCGCTCAAACGCACCCGTTTGCTGGCTCGCCTGGTGGGAAAAGTACGCGAAGACGCCACGAATTCAAAACGGGGCATTTTTCGACAGGTGTTACCGAACTTCGCGCGCGAAGCGGGACTGGTGGAAAGGGTCTTTCGCCGCGAGGACTTTACCTCCCAGGATCAAGTGGAGGATATCGTACTGGCGTCCAGCAGCGTGCCCATGTTGCTGGCCTTTCAAAGAATGCGCGGGGACGGGAACTACTATCTGGACGGTGGCTTGACTCGAAATATTCCCGTGGCTCCCATCGCGGATGAATGCGATTTGATCGTCGCCGTGTACTACGAAAATTGGTCCCGTCGGCAGTTGATCCTTACGGGAGAAGAGAAGGGGAACACCCTGGTCTACGTCAAGCCCGACAGCCGCCTGCCCATCACCACCTGGGATTACGCCAACCCCAACGGCGTTCGCGAAGCCTACGACATGGGTCGTCGCGCGGGCGAAAAGACCGTGGCTCTCTTGAACAACATAATGTAAACGGCGTTCAAACGCGCCTTTCAATTCGCCATGGGACGCTCATGCGCAATCTAGACAAGTCCTCCGGTTATATATCGCTTCTTTAGTCTCGTCATTTTCGCGGCGGCTTTTCGTCTTCTCCTTCCATTTTACCATGTATTATGGTTTCGCGTGCGCCGCCTGAATACTGTTAATATTTATTTAGTTCTCGCGCTTTATAAGTGCTCGACAACGTCTCGGAAGTCGATATGTAATGACCGCGAGTTTTCGCGGTGTCGCGAAGCGAAAAACCGAATCGTGCAAAATGAGGTAGGCGCAAATGCCTGTGTTTTTATCGCCGGGAGTATTTATTCAAGATGTTTCCGATAATGTCGAACCAATTGAGGGAGTCAGTGTGTCCAATGGCGCCTTCGTCGGCCTGGCTGAACGCGGGCCCGAGGATACACCGGTCGAAATTTCGAGCTTCGCGGAGTTCAATGAAAAGTTCGGCGACTTTCTTGTTGATGGTTACCTGGCATACGGCGTTTCTTCGTTCTTCGCGGAAGGCGGGGAAAAGTGCTACGTAGTTCGCGTATCGCGGGACAATGCTTTCGCCGCGAATGTGGCGCTCAATGGCGCCGACGCCTCCGCGTCCCTGATACTGCGGGCCGGTTCGGTCGGGGACTGGGGTAATCGTCTGGAAATCGCCATAGGCGATGCGTCCAACGGCACGGCCGAGGATTTCAAACTCACCATACGTTATCATCTCGGTCGACCGGGCGAATTCACGGATGCCGTCGACGGTACCTTGATTATCGAAGAGTTCGATAATCTCAATACCGATAACATGGCCGCCGTCGTAAACAATGGTTCGTCTTTCATCTTCGCCGAGTACTTGCCCCTGGCGGACCAGGCGCAGGAAACACTCCGAAGCGCGGCGGACAAACGCCCCGCCAATAATACGCCGGATGTCTTCACCGGATTGACGGGTGGTTCCAATGGAATCGGTACTCCGAATTTCATCGGAACGGAAGCGGACGGTCGCGGTTTACACGCGTTCGACAAAGTCGAAGACATTAATATCGTCTCCGTTCCTGATCTGGCGGGCAATCGCGATACGACCGCTCAGGCCGTCGCTTATTGTGAAAATCGCGGCGATTGCTTTTTTCTCCTGGATCCTCCGCCCGGTCTTGATGTTCAGGGCATTCTCGACTACAAACGGGGAGCCGGTTCTTACGAAGGCAATGTATTCAATTCCACCTTTGGAGCTCTCTACTATCCCTGGCTGTCGGTAAACGACCCGCTAACCGGGAATGTGAGATCCATTCCGGCTTCCGGGGCCGTCGCGGGAATCTACGCGAAGACTGATAGAGCGCGCGGCGTATTCAAGGCCCCCGCCGGCAGGATGGACGGAAAAATGACGTCCGCCGTGGGCATGGAACGCCTGACTCAACCGGAAGAACAAGACCTTTTGAATCCCGAAGGCATCAATGTTCTGCGCGC
>CAZGYS010000595.1:0-1448 GCA_964530305.1 uncultured Leptospiraceae bacterium | reverse complement strand
CTCAACCGGAAGAACAAGACCTTTTGAATCCCGAAGGCATCAATGTTCTGCGCGCTTTTCCGGGAGCCGGCGTTGTCGTATGGGGGGCTCGAACTCTTTCGCCGCGGGATGCCTTTCGCTTCGTCAACGTTCGACGTTTGGTAAACTTCATTGAGGCCACCTTAAAACAAGAAAGTAATTTCGCGGTTTTCGAACCGAACACGCCGACCGCCTGGGGCAGAATACGGCGTCGTATGAATACGTTTCTCATGAGCATGTGGCGTGCCGGCGCCCTGGTGGGCGAAGTTCCGGACGAAGCCTTTATCATTAAAGTAGATCAAGAAAACAATCCGGCCGAAATTCGCGACGCGGGCCGGCTTATTGTCGACGTGGGCATCGCGCCGACCCGACCGGCGGAGTTCATCGTCGTGCGGGTTAAGCAACGTAGCCTCGTTACGGCCTGATTATCGAGTATGAATGCAATGAAAATCACATATCGCCGAGTAGGGAGTCAATTATGCCGCAAGTAGGTTTTGGTACCGCGCTGGCCGCGGCTCGTCGTTCGGGAGAACTGAGAATTAATCCGTTCGGCGCATTCAATTTCCATCTGGAAATTGACGGCGTCATCGTGGGCGGTTTCAGCGAGATCAGCGGACTGAACATCGAAACCGAGGTGGAACACTTTCGTGAGGGAGGTCGTAATGATTTCCGTTACAGTTTTATCAAGCACTCCAGTCATCCCGATCTGGTTTTGAGTCGGGGGATGTCGGACACGGATCAATTATACGGATGGTACGTGGACGTAACACAGGGCAAGATTCGACGCAAGTCCGGAACGATCTACCTGGTGGATAATGTAGGCGCGCCCATTACCTGGTGGGATTTTGAAGACGCCGTACCCGTTAAATGGGAAGGGCCTTCGTTGAACGCGAATTCCGGAGCCATCGCAACGGAAAAACTTTCTCTCGCCCATCATGGTTTGCGGCGTTCGCGCGCGGCTCAGGCTTTTTCCGCCATTCGCGGATTAACCGGAGGCGGTTTGTAAGACAAGGTCATGGAGACGAAACGAGACATACTCAGGCGCAAGGCGGCGCTATTAAGGCGGGTCAGTCCGGCCACGGGACATTCCACGTCCCTGCGGGCGATGATTCTCTACCATTCTCTGCTGGCGCGTTACGCGGCCGTGCGGGAATGGTCGACCTTTCCCGTTCTTCGTTTCCTGGAATTCTTCGCGTATGATGATGTTCAGAAAACCGCGGCGAAGGGGTCTTCAATCCGTACCGTAAACAATACTTACAACGTATTCAATAACTTCACGGAATACGTCATCAAATTGCGCGTCAATCCTATTTCGCGGCAAGTTATGGCCGCGGCTGAATCCTCGGATTCCGTAAAGACTTTCGAGCCTACGCGGCTCAGTCGCATGGTGGACGCGGCACATCGGGGCGGCGGAGCACGGCGAGCTCAGG
>CAZGYS010000594.1:0-4410 GCA_964530305.1 uncultured Leptospiraceae bacterium | reverse complement strand
GTCCCAGAAGCCGTACTTATAGGTCAACGTGCCGGTAACATCTCTGAATCCCTGAAGACCCCTCTGGGCCTGGTAGCCGCCCCCGATGAAGAACTCCAGGCCGCCGGATGCTTCTCTTCTCTTCAGCACCGACTGCTTGAAGGAGCCTTCGTAATTTTTCCAGGAATCAAACTGATAATTTACATTCGCGTAGGTATATTTAGCGCTAAAACCGACATTGTGATAGACATCAATGCCCAGTCGACTCAACCAGGGGGCGAAGGATAGGTATTCCTTTCTCATTCTTGCACCGGGGCGAGCGCTGAAAAACAGCTCGATATTCTGACCAGGAGATGTTTCCTCAATTTCCGGGAAGATGTAGAATACAACTCCCCAGCGCGTATTCCACAAGCCTCGGTTTTCAAAAGACTCGGCTCTTAATCGAAATTCTTTTTTTCTCTTGAGGCCGTTTTCTTCATCCCGCAGCACCTGGGCTCCCGATACGGAAGTGAAGCTTACGGGAGAGCTGTGGAAAGTCTGACCGAGAGGCAGGCCACTTTGAATGTCCGTTCGAAAAGTTTGAGCGAGGCGGTCCACCGGATCACCCGGTGATGTCTGTAAGCGCAGATCCGAGTCGATGTCTTTCTCTCCCTCAAGTGGTTGCGAATACCAGAGCTCCAAGAACCAATTGCGGCTCTTCGTCGTAAAAGCATTTTCATAAAAGCGGAGTTTGAGTGTTCCAACCGGCGCACCTGATGTGGGGGAGTAGGATTTATTTTTTTGATCCGCGCGATTCCTGTGCACGTTGCTGCCTCGAAAGACATTATTGGAGGCGATACCTAATCGAAAATCGTAGAATTGGTCGTCATCTGGTCCGGGTGGCTCCGTCACGAGCGATTTATTGTCCGCGGTAGGCTTTTCATTAGTCTGAGCGAAAGCACTCGGCATGCCCGCGAGAAACATTGCCCCAAGAAGCAGTAAAGGGAATTTGCGAAATGCGAAAATGCTCATAGGTCGGATTCCTTCGGAATAGAGGGTGATATTAATTCTAGAGGCCGCTGACTATATGGATGAAATTTAATCGGTAAACAAAAAAAATAATTATATTTAAAAAATAGTTGAATCAAGCTTGGAGCCGCGATATTGTAATGAGCCTTGAAATTGCTCCTTCGATATGTTTTCGTCATACTGTCCGCCGGTCTGCTGTTGCCGGCCGCTGGTTGTTATAGTTCGGGATCCGACGGACCACCGGTCCCCCTGTCCCTCATTGATGATGGCGAAGGTATGAAGAAATACTGGTTCTACCGGCAGCGCTTGGTTGAGAACTTTCTGGGAATCGCGGACACTGTTTCGGATGCCGGGCATCAGAACGGCTGGAGTATTCCGGCAAATGAGATCTTTCGTGGTGATAGTATAAAATGGGGAGATGCAACTACCTACCTGGGCTGGTACATTGCCGTGCTTGCTACAGAATACGAGCTACTGAACAGTGGAAGGCTTTCGGTCTATCCTGAATATCAATTTCGTCTGAGTAGCGCGGCCGCGTTGGAAGCAACTGGGAGGGAACTCCATCGAGCACTGCTCGCGGTGCAGCGCGTAGACCGTGTGGGAGAAAATGCTTTCTTGCAGTTGAACGGTGATACATGCACGAATGGCACGGATCGGGAAGGCTTTTTTATAAGAGATGATGTCCCATCTACGTTCGCTGCTCAATTGACGAGACCCAAAAATATGGCCGGTTCCGATTTTATTGCGGCGGATCCCTTTGATAAGGAAATGAGCCAGGATCAGATCTATCATTTGCTGATGGGTCTGGCTATGGTTAAGCGCTACGCGAACGTGATGGTTGAGGGTACCCAATTGGGAGATCTAGCCGTCACAATATCTGGTCGACTTGTTCACTGGGTCAGCAAGACTCCGGAAAACCCATTGAACGGCGTCTGGCAACTCGAAAATCCAGCGTGTGGCTCAAAGCTTGTGAAGCGAGGTGAAAGCGCGGGCTGGTTCTCGACGGGACTGGTGCGGGCCATCGAATTCATCTCGCCGGATGGAACCTGGAGAGCCTTGAATGAGCCGGTCAACGAGAATTTATGGTTGAACTTCCCGCTTTCTGCCGGCTTATCTAATCTTACTCCCGTGCTAGATGAAAATGTTCTTACCGATAATCTACACATGGCTATGGTTTTGTCCGCGACGGGTAACGGTTGGGGAAATCTGACCCAGGATGCGCTCGTTTCCATGGCGGATGTACACGGCTGGTACGCTTATCCCTTAATTCATTTCGCTTTGCATGGTGCCGGTTCCGCATGGGGCGTCAACCGTGAGATAATCCGTAACAAGGTCATTCCCATGCTCGCGCAGGCCCCGTCGGTTGCGCTGCCCGCTCCCTGCACCGGTGGTATCTGCGAAGATCCTGTCCCCGTACTTGAAGGTAGTGGCCCGTCAAATCAGAGCATTACACCCGGATGGAGATCTTCGCATCGCTTCTTGAGCGGCAGGGAAGAGCAAGTAGGTTCCGTTGATACGAGTGATTCAGATGAACTTATTGGTCTTTTGGTTCGTGTGGACTATAATGGCCTGGATTTCATGTTGCTGCATAACCTGTATCGATTGGCTTTCGCATCGAGATAAATGAACCGAAAGCGATCGTGAGGTGACGTTAACTTCAATCCTCGTCGGTCTTCACGGCCGCGTCGTAAATTTCGCGGACTTCGGGGGCGATTTCCTTCAGGAATTTTTCGTATTCCTTAACCGCCGGTTTGTCTTTCTCCGGATAGGAATGATCGTGCAGGAGCACGAGAATATAGAAGGCCAGGCGCGCGCGGGTTTTTTCGCGGTATTTCTCCACGACGGTGTGTAAATCGCCCGCCAGGCGCTCGGCGTCCTGGTGCACTTGATCCAGCTCCGGATTCGTAGGCTTGCGGGCGATGCGCGAAAAATGCGCCGCGTGAATGTGCGCCGGCAGCCATTCCAGCACCAGCTCCAGTTTGCGATCCCGCGCTTCGTAGAGTTTCTCGAAGACCTCCGCCACGGCGGAAGAGGCGATGAGGGTGGGGTCGATTTGTTCCGGCTCTTTCAAGAAGGCGTCTCGATAAAACGCCAGGCCCCGGGGAAGATCGTCGGCCGCGCCGGAGCTGCAGAGGGATTCCCCCAGGAGAAACAGCACCCGCGCATCGCCGGTATAAATGCGACGCGTGTAGTTGAGGATTTCAACCGCGTTGGCGTAGTCCTCGATGCGAATCAGGCACTTGCCCAGATCGATGAGCAGGTCCACGTCCACGGAGCGCCCGCCTTCCTCCTGAAAGGTGAGGCGAAACTCGTCGGCCGCCGTGCCCAGTATGAATTGCATGGCCGCGCGAAAGGACAGACAACCCTGGTAGCCGCGGTCCTCCACCAGTTCCTGGAAGGAGTCCCATTCATGATAGAGATAGGAGCCAAGCTCCCGACCGGCGCGTCTGCGCTGAATGTCCTCGCGGCGATTGCGCCAGTAGCCGGCCGTGTAGAGGCCGCACTGGTACTCGATGTCCTCGGGAAAGAGTTCGAGCAAGCGTCCGTATTCGTCCCAGGCCGCGTCGAAATCCCCCAGGCGCAGAAGATTGGGGGCGCTTGTATTCTCTTCGGTCTCGGACATGGTTCAGCGATAGTTATCGAACGTGGCGTCGAAATCGAAATTCGCTTCCTTGATCTTTTGTTGAACGGCCTGGAGGTCGTCCTTGTTCTTGCCCGTAATACGAACCTGATCTCCCTGAATGCGGGCCTGAACCTTGAGTTTGGAATCCTTGATCAGCTTCGTGATCTTTTTCGTCTGTTCGCTATTGAGGCCGTTCTGAATTTCAACGGAGCATTTGGCGATCCCGGTTACATTGGATTCGTATTCGCCGAACTTGAAGGCCTTCAGGCTCAGGTCGCGTTTGGCCAGCTTGGATTGAACCACGTCCACCAGTTGTTTCATCTTGACCTTGTCCACGGCCTGCAACTGGATGGAATCCTTCTCCAGTTTTATTTCCGCGTTCGCGCCCTTGAAGTCGAAACGATTGTCGATTTCCTTGCGCGCGATGTCCAGGGCATTGTTCAATTCCTGCCCGTCGATCTTCGAGCCGATATCAAATGAATATTCCGCCATGTCGCCTCCTTGCCTGATCCTTCTGGCGACATAAGGCCCGATTAGCGGCTGGGAAGCAACCGAAATGCGAGTGGACCATGGGCGGGCGAGCCGCGGCCGAAAGGGAGGCTTCGCGGCAATTTTCTTGCAATCATGGAAGGGACTCTTAGAATCCGGTCCGGTTTTCCCACGCATATGAAGGCATTGAAATCAATTCTCAAGCCGGCGGCGGTCGGTCTGTTCATGGGAGCGGCTCTGGCGGCCGGTCTGACGGCGCTCCATGTCTACGTGCTGCCGTCCCTGGCCGTGAAGGGGGAAGTCCCCTTGAC
>CAZGYS010000593.1:0-4411 GCA_964530305.1 uncultured Leptospiraceae bacterium | reverse complement strand
AGACTATTGGAGCGCGTAGTAGCCGCCTTCGCCACGGACGACGACCTCCCCAATCTACTGCTGGATCCCGCGGCGGGCGAAATCGCCGCCACGAACATGCCCGACCTGAGGCTGGCGGTTACCGAGGCTATCGCCGGAGGCATTCCCACTCCGGTGTTGTCGGCGTCGCTGGCTTATTATGATTCGTATCGTACCGCGCGTCTGCCCGCGAACCTGATCCAGGCCCAGCGCGATTTTTTCGGCGCCCATGGCTTCGAACGCGTGGACCGGGACGGCCCACACCACC
The DNA here is from genome assembly GCA_964530305.1 of uncultured Leptospiraceae bacterium. Lineage (GTDB taxonomy): Bacteria > Spirochaetota > Leptospiria > Leptospirales > Leptonemataceae > CAZGYS01. The sequence continues at coordinate 4,125 of CAZGYS010000593.1, read as the reverse complement.
TGGAAACTTAGGCCTTCACCAGCTCCAGGGCATGGGCGCTTGCGGATAGGACGGCCCCGTGTAGGGATACCAGATATCGAATGGATGCGTGGGAGCCAGTACCGTCAGGCGCAAAAACACCATCAGCGCCAGCAAGGCCAGGACGAAGAGAAAAGGATACACGCGGGCGCGTGAGTCGGCGGCCTTCAACAGAATCACGGCCGGCACCAGCGGCGCGAACATACGGCTGATGTTTTCATACACGCCCCAGAAGTAATAGTAGTCCGCGATGCACACGCTCAGGAGCGTCAGGCCGATGGCCATGCGAAAGGGACTCCAGAACCCGCCGGTGTCGTTCAGCGTCAGGCGACGAAAGCCGCCCGTCAACACGCCGATGATGCCGCCGAGAATCAAACCCACCAGCAGGATGCGCGCGCTTTGCTTGGCGAAGGCGATGAACGCTCCCAGCGAAGGCGCCGCGGCGATTTCACCGAGCTGTTTGAACGTGGCTTGAAACAAACCCAGGATCCCTTGAAAAGGCGCCGGGAAAATGGACCAGAAGCCGATGGGCACCGCTCCGTGCACCGAACGCAAATAGAACTGCCAGCCCAGCATGGGCAGTAGAATGGCCAGCATGAGCACCACGCGGGGCCAATCGCGGCGCAAAAGCGCGAACAGTCCCAAGGGCGCCAAAATCAGTACGGCCTGTTCCTTGGTGAGCACGGCCATTGCGAAACACGCGAAGGCCGCCGCCGCCGCGCCGCGATTGATGAATTCGCGCGGGAATTCGGCCCTGGAAATTTCCAGCACGCCGGTCGCGTTGTAAGCCTCCGCCGGATCACGCGTGGAAGTAAAGCCGCCTTCGCGCGGGCGATACAGACGCAAATAGTAAAACAGGCCCATGACCACCAGGGCCAGCATCACGCCGTCGCTGGTTAGAATATTGAAATTCTGAACGGCGAAAGGTGAAAACAAATAAAAGAGCGTTAGATAGCGCTGCTCGGCCGGCAACAGGGCCCGGAGACACAGCATGCTCAGCGGAATCAAGATCAACTGCGCCAGAATCAGTCCGGCGATAATCGCCCAGGAATGAGCGGCCGGACCGAAAATGGCGCCGGCCGGCGCGAACAAGGACGCAAGCAAGGGATAACCGACCCTGGGCCAGCGATACGATCCGGCGAACCCCTTCGGCCAGGTACCCTTTTCGTGCAACACGCGCGCGTAGTAGTAAAAGATCTGTCCGTCGTAACCATTGCCGCCGAATTTCTCATTGCCCAGCAGGCGCACGGTGCCCGGCGGCGTATGGTCCGGATTCTGGTGAATATAATAATGGCCGAATCGGACGAGCGCCGTGGGATTCCATTCGTAGCGAGCAAGAGTGGCCGTAAACACCGAACCGTAGAATAGAAAAAAGATCAGCACCAGGGTGTGGGGCGCCAGGCGATTCGCGCGCGTGCGCGCGTTGGTCAGGCCCATTCTGATTTTTTGAACGACTTTTCGGATCATGGAACTTCGCTCACTTGGTGGCCAGCAAATGCAGCGCGAACCGCATGGCCTGTTTCAATACCTTGCCGTTGAAGGAAGAATTGGAGAACACGTAGGTAATGGGGATCTCCGCCGCCGACATGTTCGCGCGCACGCAAAGGGCCAGGGCTTCCATGTGGAAATCAAAGGACTTTGACTTGAGTTCCGCCCCGGCGATGAGTTCCGCGCCCCGCCGACTGTAACGACGAAAACCGCTGGTGCAGTCCCGCAGACCGGGCCCCCATAACTTAAAGTACGAATAGGTACGACTGTAGTACACGACCCGGGCCGCCATCAAACTAATGGCGCGACGATAGAGGGGCACGTTTTCAATTCGCCGGCGACTGCCGATGACCACGTCCGTCTCCGGGTCGTAATTCATGAATTCCGGCAGGGCCTCGGGGTCATGGGACATGCCGGCGTCCATGGTGATATAAAACTTGTAAGGCTTCGTGATGCCGTACTTGAATCCGTCCTGCAACCCCCGGGGGATGTGCGTGGCCGTCTCATGGGTGACGATGTTCAACCGGTGGGCGTGCTTGCCGCTTTCGCATTCGCCTTGAATTTCCTTCAAGATGTCCGGTGTCGCGTCCCGACTGCCGTCGTCGGTGACCGACACGTCGGCGTGCTTCAGGGCCTTGACCACCACTTCTCGAATGGTCTCCGCCTCATTATGCGCCGGTATGATTACCAGGGTTTCGCTGTTTGCCATACTGCTTCCGTCTCTTCCTTTCAGTCCGACGAATCATGCGTATTCGCGACTGCGTTGTAAATACAATTCCGCGGCCCGGTCCTCCGGATTGCGTTCCAGTACCGCGGTGAAAATCTCGGCCGCCGCGGCGAACTCGCGGGCATAGAATCTTTCAATGCCGTTTTCGAATTCCATACGCGTCTCGGTTTTCAAGGCGACCGCGTCCCCGGAAGCGCCTTCGAAAATTTCAAAAACCGAGATCCGCTCCCGCCCGCGCGTGGGGACCGTACCCAGAAAGCGATGCCCGAAGTCGTCGGGATTTTCCACCGCGTACAGAGTCTCTTCGCCGCAGGCGATGTCCGCGCCCATGACGGCGGCCAGACCGCGCACGCGATTCGTGATCCGCGCGGCGTCGGAGATCAAAACCGGGTCCAATCGCTTCCCCGGACCGGCCAGCCCCAGGTGCACCGGGCCGGTATGGATGCCCATGACCAGCTCAGGCGGCGACGGATGCCCTTCCGGGCGACGCGCGTTGAAACCGGGCAGGTCTCGTATCAGCTCCGCGGCCGACAGCAAGGCGCCCTCGGGCCTCTCGGGAAACAGGGCCAGCCAGGTATCTCCCGTAAGGCGATTCAACCAGCCGCCCTGCTCCTCAATGACGGAACCCGCCCATTGCGCATAGTCATTTATCAGCTGGAAAACAACTTCCGAGGAAAGCTCCCGCGTGAACTCATCGAGACACCGCGCCTCAATGGTCAGGATGGTCGCCTCGCGGCGAACCCGCGCATCGCCCGCGGCATCCGCGGGGCCGCCCGCCCCCAGCAAACTTAAGAAAGAACGCGGCGCGAAGCGCTCCAGGGCGACGGCCTCTTCCTCATGTTCGCGACGCAAGCGCCCCTCGGCCGAGGCCGTTCGCTTACCCAGGCGCGAAAGAATCACGAGCACCAGCAGCGCGGAAAACAGACCCAGGGCCAGGGCCGACGGAATCGCCCAGGCTTGCATGCGCCCGGCCAGGACCGAACTCCGATTTTCCGACGCCATCACCGCCACCACGTAGGGACCGCTGCCGTCCTCGGGTTCCAGCGGGAGATACGCCGTGAATCGTCCCGGGCGATACTCCAAAAACCCGTCGCCCGTCACGGCCATGCGCAGCGCAATGCGTTCCCCGGGCGCGGACAGGGTATTGCCGAAGCGCTTCATGGGATAGACGACCCGGGAAACCTTACCGCGCATGTAGGTTTCAATATGCGCGAATTGCTTATCCGGCGCGTCGCCGTGATTCTCAAGATATGCCTTGAGATCCGTCTTCAAGGAGATCCCCGCGAAGTTACGCGCGAAGCGCAGACGAATGGACTGCCGGGTATAGTCCTCGGGATAGCGCGTGCCCGGCAAAAGCCAGTCCGGCACATGCCGCTTCATTACCAGAATGCGGTCATGGGGATTTTTTCCGGGGCGATTTTCCCGCAGGGCAAGCTTGACTTCGCCCCGGGCGCGATCCGCCGCGGCCAGCATGCGTTTTTCCCGGTCCAGGACCTGGGCGCGACGAAGGTTTGCCAGGGAAAAACGCAGCAAGGGCGCCGTTGCCGCGCTGACCCCGAAAAATACCAGAACCGCGGGCACGAGGACGGCCCGACGAAATCCCGAATAAACGCGTCCGGATATGGATTCCCTGCTGTTCATGTACGCGCGGCGATGCTCCCCGCCGGACGGCTTGACCGGGTCCGGCGCGGGGTGCCATGAAAAAATGCTATGCGACGAAAGCGATGAATTATTCGTTTAGTCCGTCGTCGTTCTCGGCCGGAACCGGGACGCGGCAATCCGGAAGAAAGAAATTGGATACCGCGCACATCATAATTACGGCCGCCTATCCGAACAACGCCTTTCGCTTTTGCATTCATCCGGCTCCCAGCGATCGTTTTCCGGAAGACCTG
>CAZGYS010000592.1:0-4426 GCA_964530305.1 uncultured Leptospiraceae bacterium | reverse complement strand
TCATAGTCTCCGGCGATTTTCCGGGTTAGCTCGTCGTTGCTCTTGTCTTCTTTCTTATCTTCCTGCTTGCCGGGCTTCGGAGTTTCAGCGGGAGAAGTCTTACGCGTTAAGGCCAGGTTGACCAGCTTCTGGTCGACCCCCACCAGCGTTCCGTGTTCGGCGTCTTCCTGAGGCGTCGGCTCTTTCTTTTGCGTGCCCACGGCTTTCTTATGTTTGAGAATCGTCTCGGCGGCTTTGTGAACGTCCGCGCTCTTACCCGTCGGGCCGTGCTTTTCGAGAACCTTGTGAACCGCGTCGGCTTGCTTTTCCACATTGGGATGCAATTTGCCTTCGGTCTTTTCACCCAGAACAACTTCCTTGTTTTTGAGCGATTCGTGCAATTTCTTGAGGTGCGGCGTGGACTCGATTTGTTTCGGTGAGAGCTTTTCCAGGGCGGGCACATGGGGACGCATGGCGACTTTACCGTTGATTACCTTGACCAGCGCGCGCTTGCCGTTCTCCAGGGAAACGGAGAACGTCGTTCCGCGCACGCCGGCGATGGCGGTGGGCGTAACCACGGAAAACTTTTCACGGGCGGAGTTACGCTTCACGCGCGCCAGGACTCCTCCGTTCTGAAGGGCGAAACGGTTTTCCTTTGCGCCGCCTTGCATAAGGCGAGCCACGCGCATGGTGCTCCCTCTTCTCAAGCGCAGTAGACTGCCGCTTCTTGTTTGAAGGTCCACCGTACCATCCGAGGTTTCCAGGACATCGTTGGTTTGCAGGAGCATGCCCACTTTAACGGGCAAGGTCTTTCCGGCGCGTTTAATAACGGAACCGCTGGAAGCGAAGATTACGATGACGGCATCCTGATTGGCGGCCTGCTTATCACCGGTGCCGGTGCAAGACCAGGCGAATGCGAGCAATGCGGAAAGAATAAGGGCCACCACCGGCATGCGCCGGGCGCCGGAACGGGAGCTTCCGGCCAATGAATTAAAGAACATCTCAATACCTCCAGATCACGAAAAGCGGGCAAACCGCGAACGGATCCATATATATGTCCATACAACACCCCAGTAAAAGCCTATTTGCAGAAGTCCGAAAAAAAATTGTAAACTCGCCGCCCGAGCGAGTCCTTGTATCAAGCGGGTCGCCGGGCTCGCAACGAGGTCCCAATGATATCCGTCGACCAGGCACGTGAGTATATACTGAAGGAAGCCCGACCGGGAGCGGTGGAAAAAGTCCCGCTGGACGAAGCCGGTGGCCGCGTGCTGGCCCGGGACGTACCGGCGGACCGGGATTACCCGCCCTTCAATCGCGCGGCCATGGACGGTTTCGCGTTGCGTGCGGAGGACTTTAATCGCGACCCCGCCCGGGCGATTCCCGTCACGCAGGAGATCTTCGCGGGCATGGTCGGCACGCCGCTGGAGCCGGGGGAATGCGCGAAGATCATGACCGGGGCCCCCGTACCCGAGGGCGCGGATGCGATTATTAAGGTAGAGGACAGCTCCACGCCGGCGCCGGGCATGGTCGCGTTCTCCATCGCGGAAGTGAACGCGGGTCGTTCCATCGCGCGCAAGGGCGAAGACGCGCGCGAAGGCGATGTGCTCTTACGAAAAGGAGACATGGTATCGCCCCTGGCGGCGGGAACGCTCGCCACCGTCGGCGCCCATGAGCTGGAGGTATTCGCGCCCCTCACCGCGGCGATTCTTTCAACGGGAGACGAAGTAGTGCCGGCCGCCCAAAAGCCCCTGCCCCATCAAATCCGCGACTCCAATCATCACAGTTTGCATCATTTTCTAAAGACTTACGGAATCGCCCCGAGCCTGCGCGAAATCGTGCCCGACAATCCCGATCGCCTGCGGGAAGCCGCGGCCCGGGGACTGCGGGCCCGGATATTAATCATGACCGGCGGCGTATCCATGGGCGACGCGGATTTCGTACCCGAGGTTCTCGCGGATCTCGGCGTGGAAAAGATTTTTCATAAAGTTAACATTAAGCCCGGCAAACCGCTCTGGTTCGGACGCGGCCCCGAGGGGACGGCCGTATTCGGTCTGCCCGGCAACCCCCTCTCCTGCCAGGTGGGCTTCAAGGTCTTCATCGAGCCCTTTATACGCGCGTGCCTGGAACTGGCGCCGGCCGGCTCCATGCTCCTGCCCCTGGGCACGGACCGCCGCATCAAGGACGGACGGGAAGAGTTTTTTCCATGCAGCCTCCAGACCCGGGAGGGTCGCACCTTCATCGTGCCGACGGCACACAGAGGCAGCGGCGATATTAAGGCGGCCGCTCGCAGTACGGGTCTGGCGCGTCAACCGGCCGGTCACGCTCAGGCACGAACGGGCGATATGCTGGAGTATCGCCCGTGGTGATTATTTGTTGACGAGGGTTGAATCGCCCGCGAAACCATTTATATACCTATGCTGAATCGAAAACTATCCCTGCTTCTTTTTATTCTGCTGGCGCCCGGCTTCGCGGGATGCGCTCTTTCGCGCGACTTCACGCGTAACCTGGACCGGGACCCCGGTTACGGCGGTTACCACTCGGCGGTGCCCGGGGAATTGCCGACGAACTGTCGCCTGGAGAAGGAAGCGCGCCAGTGGTATTTTCTCTACGGCTCCTACAATCTCTTCGGAGACGAAATCGTAAATACCTTGAAGCGCAAGGATCGCGTCTTTCGCCTGCGTCCTTACACGACGTTCTGGGATAAATTCATCAGCATCGGCCTGGGCTTCGTCTCGTCCATCACGGTCCAGACGGTGGAAATCAAAAGCTGCGAATCGCGCGCCGGCGGCATGAATAAACGCGAAGCCGGCCTGCGCGAAAAAGCGGCGGAAATCGCCAAGCAAAAAGAAGCCCTGGAAGAACGCGCGCGCCTGCTTGAGGAAAAAGAAAAAGCAATTCTCGAGCGGGAGAAGCAGCTAAAGGAACGCGGCGGCACCGACACCCCGACGACGCCCAATTAATCCGGACTCATTCCGAAACCAGGGCCAGGGCATCTGCTTCATCGTCTACGATGGCGATATTTTTAGGCCAATCGCGAATATAGTACATGCTGAGAATATGTTGCGAGGCCGGCCGCATTTTCAACAGCACCAGCCGCCCGCTTTTTCGGGCCAGTTCCAATAAGGCACCGAGCCCACGTGAGTCAAAATATTCCAGGTTGGAAAGCTCAAGGATGAAGCAGGCTGATTTTGATTCCGCGGTCAGAGGCGCCATTGCAAGCTTGAATTGCTCGACGCTCTCCATGTTCAGAGCGCCCATAAGCTTTACCTGATGCGTGTTCGTTTCCAGGTTGCGAATTTCGATTCGTAATCCGTCCGCGTTAGCAGCCATTTAGAGCCTTCAGCCGCCGCGTTAGCGGCCATTCAGAGCCTTCAGCCGGCCGTTTTAACGGCCGTTAAGAGCCCAGTTGTAGCGAATCTTGCCGCTCAGTTTCAAATTGGCGGGCACGTTCTTGCCGTACTTTTTGATGAAGCCCTCGGGTCCGCCCCAGCGACCAAAGTCGTTCTTATACCAGTAGAAGAGCTCGGAGCCTTTGGCCGTGCCGTCCGCGGCGATTTGTACACCCTTGGTCTTGTTGCGCAGAAAAGAACGGGCGTTGATGTTCATCTGGCCGTAGACGTATTTCGCTACGTAGGGCGTGCGTCGCAGATCGGGGCACGAAACCGCCGCGCAAACCAGCGCGAAATGAAAACGACCGTCCGCCAATCGCGCCACGATACGCTTTTCCACGTGATTCAAGCTGTAGGATTTGCCGCCGATTTTACCGACTTTCCGGTCCCAGATTTTCAAATCCTGAATGGAACGCACCGGATAGCGATCGGCGATGGCCTTGATGGCCAGGATATTGTAGGCATTGATATAGAAGGCCAGTTTTTCGCGGCGAGTCTTGAGCTTACGCACATCGTAGTTTGCCAGGTTGTTTACCGTCTTTTTCCAGTCGGATGAGTTGCGCAATGAGCGGTACTTTACATAGGCCGTTTTCACGCCCTTCACCGTTCCGTAACGCACGTATCTTTTGAGGACCTTGCGATAGGAAGTCCATGCCGGCTCTTCCGCGTGCGCAACCCCCGGGACGAACAACACGGCGAACATCGCCGCGGCGAAAAAGGAAGTAATTCTGGTCTTCATGATGAGTTCTCCTGTCTGGAATGTCGTACCGGGAATCAGCGCCGGCGTCAGGCATTGGCCGCGGCGGGCGTGGTAGCGGCGATTTCGCCGCCGCAACTGGAACCGGCGCCGGCCGTGCAACCGTAGCAGTGGTTGTTGGTCTTAACTTCCCGCGAAACGAATTTATCATAGTCGAAATCGCGCACGTGCCCCACGGGCTCGGCTTCCATTTCGAGCATCTGATTGAAATCACAATCGTAGATTTCGCCTTCGTAACCGACGTTGATCTGGTGACGACACATCAAGCCTTCGACGGTGGAAGGGTTGAAAGCGTTCGCCA
>CAZGYS010000591.1:0-4445 GCA_964530305.1 uncultured Leptospiraceae bacterium | reverse complement strand
TGACCTCAAGGAGGGGCGCGCTCCTTTGCGCCGAAAAATCATGAGCGAAAAAATTCTCAGACGCCAGGGAGACCTGCTGATCCAGCAGCACGACGCGGTCCCGGACCACGCGAAAAAGATCAAGGCCGTCACGCTGGTGGAAGGCGAAAGCGGCGGGCATTCCCATCGCCTGGCGGAGCGTCGCACCGCGCGTGTGTATCGTAGCGGCGATGTCGATGAGCAACAGGTGGGAACCCTGTACCTGGATGTTTTCGCGGAGCGAGCCGAAATCATTCATCCCGAGCACGGTACCATTGAATTGCCCGCGGGCATCTATCGCGTGTGGCGCCAGCGTGAATTCGTTCAAGACGACATCCGGGCTTCGGGCACGACCCGGGTTGTAATGGATTAAGACATGGGCGCGCATCAAAAAATCGCACGGAAAGCGGCTCTGGAGTCTGCTCAGGACTATGACCTGTGGAAGAGTATCGTATTGCAGGCTTTCACCGGCGGAGCTCACCCGGGGCCGTCCGAGTTGAAGCGGGCCTGGACGCGGACTCTCTTGCGCACGCGGGGCGAAATCCGGGATCCCGGTCGTTCCTCACAGGCGAAAATCAAGGGCGCGCTCAGTCTTGCCCAATTACGCATTCGCTCCCTGCCCGACGGCCTCAAGGTGAGCGGCCATCTGGATCTTCGCGCTTGTACGCGCCTGGTTCGCCTGGGGCATTCCACGGAAGTTAAGGGCGATTTGCTCATCGGTGGTTCGGCGGCTCGGACCGCCGAATACCAGGAGCGATTCATGTCCGCTCCCGATACCCCGGCTTCCTTGAAGCGTCCGGGACGGGGCGGCCAGTGCCCGCTGGAAACGCTGCCTCCCAATTTGCTGGTTCACGGGGACTTGATCATTCGCTCCTGTAAGCGCCTGGAGGAAGTGCCGGAAGATCTGCGCGTTCGCGGAAGCCTGATCCTCATCGGCTGCGCGAATCTTCATCGCCTGCCGAAGTCAATGGAGCTTGATGGAGATCTGATCATCATCGGCAGTCCGCTGCTGCGGGAGCTGCCCGCTTCGTTGAACGTAAGCGGATTACATATCTCCGGGTGCGGCTTGCGCGAACTACCGGCGGACTTGCGCGTGCGCGATACCCTGCATCTGGAGTTTTGTTCCCATCTCCGGCGATTGTCGGCGAGCGAAGGCGTCCATAACTCCGTTCGGATCGAGAATTGCCCCGTGGAGGAGTTGCCCGCCAGGATGTTCGCCTCCACGGCCGTGCGCGTACGTAACGCGGCCCTGGTTCGGTGTGCCACTATCTTTCAGGCGCCCCGGGTGAGTCTCACGCGTTGTGGAGACCTGCGGGCCGTTACGGGAGAATTCAAGGGAACCCGTTATCTCTCCCTGCGCGAAAACCCCGTGTTGCGGGAGTTTCCCGCTACGGAAAAGCAACTCGCTGAACTGGATCTGGCCGACTGTCACGCTCTTGAACGGCTGCCGGTCGGCCTGCGCATCGGCACGTCCGCGCACCTGTTAAGCTTGAACCTGCGTAACTGCCGCGCCCTCACCGAGATGCCCGGGGATATCAAGGTCAAGGGGCGCGTCGAGCTGGCGGGCTCCGGCATCACGCGCTGGTCCCGTAAGAATCGCGATGTGAACGTACTGTGGCGTGGGCGCTTCGTGCCCTGGGAATTGATCTTCGAGCCTGAGACGCTTTCTCCTGAACGCATTCTGCTGGAATCCAATACGGAGATTCGCCGTCTGATGATCGAACAGGTCGGCATTGATTCCCTGGTGCGACGAACCGACGCGAAAGTGCTGGACGCGGACCGGGATCCGGGCGGACGGCGGGAGCTGCTGGAGTTCGCCTTGAACGTCAATCGCCGTCAGGGGCCGTTGCGTGCGCGCTTTTTGAGTTGCATTTGCCCATCTACGGCACGGCAATTCCTGTTGCGCGTTCCAGGTGACGTCGATACCTGTCACGGGGCGGCCGCCTGGCTGGCCGGTTTCGAGCAGCCTTCGGACTACGCCCCCACGCGGGAGACCTGACGGCACTCACTGTTTTACATGTCCCGGAGACCCGTAGCTCAGCGGTAGAGCGGCGTCGGGCTGCACACCCAACAGCAGGAGGATGGTTCGATTCCGTCCGGGTCTTCGGGGCACCTTTTATTCAGGGCTCGTAATGTTCGTTTAATGTTGGTTGCGGGCGGAGGCATACGCGCGATGAAGAAACAAACCGAACACAAGAGCGAAATAAGTGAAGCCGACGGCACCGGTGAAATTAGCGCGTCGGCCTGGCGGGTCTGCTTGGAGACCCTGGAGAAGGTCGCCATGGAACCGGAGCTGGCCCATGACGCGGAAAGCCTGGAGCGGATTATCGCGCGCCTGTCTCGAGCGAATCGCAAGCGACGTCGTAAGCAAGCCGCGGAGGCGATTTCGCCGGAGGAAAAGCGAGGCCGTAAGGAACAATCACGCCGCGAGCGTTACGTTAATCAAGAGCACGATCGAGAGATTCTGCAATCCAGGGCCGTGGCTCGCGTTCACCGCGGACGGGCCGAGGAAGCGGAGTCCTCGGAGGCGCCCCGGGAATTGAGGGGCCGCAATCGCAATTGCTACTGCTGCGGCGAACCGTTCCGCGAAGTGCATTTTTTCTATAATCGCCTCTGTCCTGCTTGCGCCGAGTTCAACTACGAGCGGCGGTCCCGGAGCATGGATCTGTCCGGACGTGTTGCGCTGGTGACCGGTGGACGCATCAAGATTGGCTATGAAACGGCCTTGAAGTTTCTCCGGGACGGGGCGCGGGTCATCGTGACGACGCGCTTCCCCCGAGACGCGGCTCGCCGTTACGCGGGGGAGGGAGACTTCGCGGAGTTCAAGGAGCGTCTGGAGATTCGCGGGCTTGATCTGCGCTTCGCCGGTGAAGTGCGCGCGTTTGCCCGCACCCTGAAAAGTGAATTGCCGGCGCTGGACATCCTGGTCAATTGCGCGGCCCAGACCATTCAGCGCCCCGATGGGTTTTACGCGCGCGAACTTGAACTGGAGGCTCGCGCTCTCTCCGAACTACCGCGGGAAATCCGGGAGCTGACGGTCCATGCTTCTTCGTCTTCAGCCGCGCTACCCGCGGACCTGGCCGCGGACTTGCCCGGGGATATGACCGCAGTGGAAGCGGATCGGCATGGCCAGCCGCCCGACCTCCGCGAAGACAATAGTTGGACCTTGAAGATCCAGCAGGTTGACGCGGGCGAAATGCTGGGCGCCTTGCTGGTGAATTCGGCCGCGCCCTTTCTTCTAATTTCCGAGTTGCGAGAGTTGTTCGAACGGTCCGCTTTCGCGCGCCGCTACATCGTCAATGTCTGCGGATTGGACGGGCGTTTCGGAGTCGCCAATAAGAGCCCCGATCATCCCCACGTGAACATGAGCAAGGCGGCGCTGAATATGATCACGCGAACCTGCGCGGACGAGTTCGTCTCAAGCGGCATTCATATGAACAGCGTGGATACGGGTTGGATTACTTTCGAGGGTTCCCATTCCGGTCGGCAAAGAAAAATCGCCGCGGGGCTGAATCCGCCCCTGGACGAAGTCGACGGTGCTTCGCGGATCTACGCGCCCATTGTGGACGGAGAAAACGGTAAACCCGCTCACGGCCTGCTGTTTCGAAACTATGCGCCGGCCGATTGGTAAGCTTTAAAGTTCGTAACCCGGCACGCCTTCCAGGGGGATTTTACTCTTCGCGAAGTTGCCGCTGCCCCGGGCGGTTTCCTTGCCCTTGTCGTTGTAGAGAATGCCTTCGGCGACGATGAGGTTGGGCGAATTTTGAATGACGCGACCCTCGGCGCGCAGCTTGCCCTTGTTGGCGGGACGCAAGAGGTGGATATGGAACGACACGGTGAGCACGAAGACGTTCGAAACCAGCGAGTTCGCCGCGAAGAAGCAGGCGTCGTCCAGGGCCTTGAAATAAACCGAGCCGTGTACCGCCGAGGCCGCGTGAAACCATTCCTCGCGGATGTCCGCAATCCACTCGGCCCGACCCTTCTCGATGGTCAGTCGCGGCGCGTAGTAGGCATTGGTGGGCGCGCCATTATACATGTTTTCCAGTTTGCGATAGTGTTCCTCAAGACTCATGGCGTCAGCGCTTCGCCTTGCCCTCGGCGCTTCAAGTGAAATTTCCCTTCAGCACCAGGCGTTCGATTTTTCGACCCAGTCGCAGCCAGTGGCCGAGCAGGCGCCCGGGCGAATATCGCAATGCTTGAAAGGTTCGCCCGTGATCCAGCAAAACGGCCGCGGCCGCGGAGTAGTAGACCAATCGCCAGGTCCACCGAAACAAAAAGCGCGCGCCCGGCGTGGGCGTGATGACGCGAAAAAAATCGCAATGAAAACGCATGTGGGCGATTTCATCCGCGCGAATTTCCCGCAGAACCTTGCGGGCTTCACCGCGCAGGCGACGCGCCATCAACAGATAAAAGACGATCCCCACGAT
>CAZGYS010000590.1:0-4447 GCA_964530305.1 uncultured Leptospiraceae bacterium | reverse complement strand
CTGTCTTTCTGCTTCATTTCCATCATTTCGCCGTCTCCGTTCAAGGGCGCGCCTTGCCATGGGAATGTTCCATGGCCCCCAGCAGGTTCGACTTGCCTGCGCGGTTTGTTTTCGCGGCTTGCTTTACTTGCTTTTTAGAGTGCTTATGCCCCGGCTTCAAGGCCAGGCCGCTGGAGACCACCGGCTCCTGGGCGGCGGTTTTCCAGGGAATGTCGGCGGGCCACCAGCGCGTGACGCGCAAACCGTCCGCGGGCACGATGGTGTCGCCCGGACGCGGAGTAGCCAGCGCAATCGCATGCTTACCCGCCGCGGCGATGGTTCTTTCCACGGGCTCAATCCAGGAATGCATACCCAGGTCGAACGTGCCCCAGTGAATGGGAAGCATGGCGCGACCGCGAAGATCCCGATGAGCCTGCACGGCCTGTTCGGGCCCCATGTGCACGTCGGCCCAGGCCTGGTTGTAGGCCCCCACTTCCAGCATGGTCAAATCGAAGGGCCCCAGCTTATTGCCGATTTCCTTGAACTGGGGATGCATGGCCGTATCTCCACTGAAGAAAGCGCGATGCACGGGACCGGTAATGGCCCAGCTGGCCCAGAGGGTTTTATCCTGATCATGGAAGGTTACGGCGCGACCGGAGGTGTGTCGGGCCGGCACGGCGGTCAATTTGATCTTGCCGACGTTCGCCCCTTGCCACCAGTCCAGTTCGCTGATGCGATTCGCCTCAATCCCCCACTTCTCCATATGACCGCCCACTCCCAGCGGGACGAAGAAGCGCGTCTTCGTTTTCGCCAGCGCTCGCATGGTATACTCGTCCAGGTGATCATAGTGATCATGAGAAATTACGACGGCATCGATTTTAAGTTTAAGGAGTTCCTTCAAGGGCAGCGGCGGCGCGTGAAAGCGCTTCGGACCGGCCCAGGAAAACGGCGATACGCGACGACCCCAGACCGGATCCAGCAGAACCCGGGCCCCGTCGATTTCCAGCAGGATGGTGGAATGGCCCAGCCAGGTGGCGCGCAGGCCCGTAGCCGGAGGAGTCGCGAAATCGGCCGCCGTACGTTTCACGACCGGAAGCGGACTGGACGGTGCCTGAAAGGCATCTCCCACGATGAATTTCCAGAGCGTCCCCAGCCCGATATTGATGTGCGCCTTGAGCTCATTTCGAAAGGCTCCGTCCTTCCACTGGGGCGAGGCCTCGATCTTTTTGGTCCGCTCTCGAGCGCTTTGTTGAGAGATTCCATGACTCGTAGCGCAGGTGCCCCCCGCCAGCAGAGTCCCCATAAATCCGGCCAGAACGCCGAATTTCGCCGTTTTCGTCCATTTAGACCGCTGTTTTTGTTCCTGATCCTTCATTTCCGCCTCCAACCCCGGGGGTTCTTGATGGTCTGAATATAGATCAAAATGAGTGAGCAGTCAATCATTTTGAGTGAGTAATCACTCATTTTACTGTAAAAAAGTGTAAATTCAGCAGCCCCCGAAGCTTGAAGATACTTCAAATCCCCCGGGCGCGCGGTGGAAATCAGCCCCTGAAATTCCTTGACTTTCGCTTTCCTTTAATCGAAAAAATTCAAGTTAAGAGGGCCCCATGCGAAAGTTAACCCTGATAGTACTACTTTTCACGGCGCCGGCGTTCCTGGCCTGCGGCGATTCATCGGACTCCGTGACCGACGTTGTGCCCCTGGCCCTGCTGGGAAGCGGCGGTTCGCCCACGAACGAAACCACGACTCCCGGAGAAGCTCAGGCGGCGGAGATCGTACTCACCCTGCGCGACGGTAGCGGCACCCTGACCGCGGGAGCGCAAGTGGACTTTACCTCGGTCATACGAAACGCGAATCGTAATCAGTCCGCGACCGTGGGCGCCGACGGCTCCCTGCGCGCCACGTTAAGCCCCGGAACCTGGAACGCCTTTATAACCTGGAACGCGACCGTTTCGTTCCTGCGCTTCGACGTCCTCCGAGCGGGCACCGGCTTTTTCGTATTTATCCAGGAGCAACCTCCGGCCTGGACCGTAACCGTGGGCGAAACGACTCCGGTTTCCACCACGGAACGCTACACGTTGAACTATCAGGTGACCGGTCTTACGGGGCAACTGGTGCTCACGGAAATCTCGGCCGGAAGGGCGACGATCACCGCCGATGGTTCCGGTAGCTTCCCGACGCAACTGGTGGGTGGCGCGGCTTATTCAATCGGTATTCAATCGCAACCTTCCAACCAGACGTGTAGTTTGCAAAACAGCTCGGGCTTCGCCAACGCATCCATGCCGGCGGTTCAAGTTACCTGTGTCGCGAAACCGGCGACATCATTTACCGTCGGCGGCACCGTTACCGGTTTCGTCGGCACCATGGTGATTCGCAACGGCTCCCACCAGGTCGTGGTGAACGCGACGGACGGTTCGGCGGCCGCTTTCGCCTTTTCCAATACCTATGGCAACGGAACCAATTATTCCATTCAGGTTTTCGAGTACGATCATCTGCGAACCTGCTCCATAAGTAATGGTTCGGGCACCGTCAGCGGCGCGAATATAACGAACATCACGATAACCTGCGCTAAGATCGCCCACCCGGTCGGCAACGCATCCTACACCGTCAGTGCGCTGACGGCCAACGGCGCCCTGGGCTTTGTGTACGGTATCGGGGTTTCGCCGCTTGACAATTTTCTATTCGTTTCGCACTGGCCGGGACGTGTGACGAAGGTCAATCCCACGACAGGCACGACGGAGAATGTTTTTTACGACCCCTACTGGGAAACCGGAAACTCCGAGCTCACCGCCTTAACGGATACCATCGTCGGCATGACGGTGGACGGCCAGGGCCGCGTGCATGTGGCCGACGTGGAAATGGGACGCGTAGCGCGAGTGGACGGTTACGCCGCCCTGACCGTGCTTCATACGGCCGCGGCGGGCTCCTACAATGACGTGGAATTCGGGCCGGACGGCTCCCTGTATGCCGCGTCCCTCTACGGAACGATTGAAAAAATCGCCCCGAACGGAACGGTTACCACCTTCTACAATGGTGGTGGATACCTGGATGCCATTACCGTGGATCCCTCGGGCAATGTGTTCGCCATTAACCTTACCACTAACTCCATCCGCAAAATCACTCCCGACGGCAATGGAACCCTCTTCGCGGGCTCCGGGTCCTGCGGTTTCGCGGACGGCACGGGCGCGGCGGCGGCGTTTTGCTCCCCCCGGGGTATTCACGCCGATTCGTCCGGCAATGTTTTCGTGGCCGACAACAGCAATCATGCCGTGCGCAGAATCGCGCCGGACGGCACGACGACCACCATCGCCGGAACGGGAGACGCGGGAACCACGGACGGCGCCGGAAATACGGCTCGCCTGGCGGGGCCCTGGGATCTCGTCGTGGATTCCAACGGCGTCATTACCGTGGTGGACGGTCGGGCAAGCGGCTATCAGATTCGCCTGCGGCGCATCACCCCGTAAAAAAATGATCAAACCATCGCTCCCGGCCCTGTTGCCGTGAGCAATGAAGGGAAACATGATCACCCATCGCCTGATTCGGGTTTTCGGAGGCGACTGGTTTACGGAAAAACAAGCCCGCGAGATTCTCCGGCCCGAGGAAATCCCGGCCCTGCTGGATCTCGTGCGCGGAGAAGTTCTGACCTTTTCGCTGGGGCGCTATCGCTTCCGCGCGGCGGGGTGAAGGCCGAGATTCGAGACGCGATGCTAAGATCGCTTACTTGACGCCGCGACCGACAAGATCACGCCGGCGCATGTATCTGGAATTCAATGTTACCAGCTTCCATGTACGCTCTTCGGTACGGAAGCACGCCTGGTCTTCCAGCAAACTGATTGATGACAGCTATAAATTTCTTCATGAACGCGGCATCTTCCAGGATTTTCATTATTACGGTCATCAAAGCGGGAACTACAAGCTTACATCCCGGCGCGAAGCCCTCCAGCTCAAGCGTTCTTCGACGATCAAGAAATTCTTAACGCTGAGCTCTCACCGAGGCGCCAACCATGGCCGAGAGTCCGAACATATTTTCCAAATTTTCCTGGGGGGCAATAGCATGAATATTACCTGGCGCATGACCGGCGATTATCTGACCGAATATGCAAACGGGATCCCTGATATCTTCCTTGATTATATAATAGCCATTCGTAAAAAGCACGATGCCGAATACTTACTGGGCCCGATAGCGAGTCTGGATGTTAAAGCAGACCGGCGCTTGAATAAATACACTCATGACTCCTGGTTTCTGCATCCATTGAACGGATGCGCTTTGATGGATATTCTGGATCTTAACTATTCGACGGAGCATGCCGCCCATACAGACGACTATGTCCGGGTGTTTCGCGCGCTTACCCGGCATACGCCGGGTCGCGCGATAAAACGCAAAACGAATGACCTGCTGACATTTCGCCGGCTTCAGGAACCCTTCAGCCGCAAAGCCGCCTTGAGCGTCGTGTAGGGAAAGAGTGTA
>CAZGYS010000589.1:0-4464 GCA_964530305.1 uncultured Leptospiraceae bacterium | reverse complement strand
ATCCTTTACAAACCGGGCGCCAGGATCGATCCATACTCCTTCTGAACTCTACGTTGTGGAGCTAGAGGGTTTGTATGAACAAGCTACGAAACGCTTTCGGTTTTCAGCTATATTTGTGCCTGGCATTTGCCATCGGCATCTCTTGTGGACGCACTCCTCTGGCGGAATACCCAGCCGGAAAATCTCGAGCCTCGGCAATTGCGATTTCGCCCGATAAGAAGCTGATATCCTATACGGACGAAGAGAATATTATAGTTCTCAATCGCGACGACCGTCGAATGACGCGAAAGTATCCTTTTCGCAAGCGAGTGTGGCAGTTGCTTTTTCCAAAGGGCGGAAAGTACCTCATCGTGCGCCTGTCGGGCGGCGCAGATCTACTGAACCTTGAGAGTGGAAAATTTCGTAGCTACTCCCGGATCTTTATCAACGACAATGGCACGAACCTATTGCTCCTGGCTCCGCCTACCGGAATTGGAGATCAGGGAAGCTACAAGATCACGAGGCTGAATATCTCTACCGGAAGTGAAGAGCTAATAAAGAGCGGCAAAGGGAGCATTCGTGATATAGATGCCTCACAGGACGGCACGGCAATGAGCTATGTGCTTCATTCAGGCGGCCAACTGAATTACAATGTTGAATTACTTAACGTAAATACTGGAACAACCAGAACTCTCAAAGTAATCCGTGCACTTTCCCATAAGAATTCGTTACCATATATTGTAACTAGATTCTTCGGTAAAGAGACGTTAGTGATCGGCGATCTACACAAGCAAGTTGAAACATATAATGCGCGAACGCGAAAAAAAACGGGCAAAATTGAAACGATAAGCGCCGACCAACTTGCACCTCAAGCTTTTCACCGACATTGGGCGGTATTCAGAACCTCTTTGAATCAAGTCCTCATAATCGATAAGGGAAGTATTGTAAAGACCCAGGTCGATACCGGAGTATCCGAAAAGACCAGGGCACCAGAAGGATACGTACGGGCGATAGTACGATCACGTTTGAATGGCAGGATGCTTTTTTGGCAAGAGCCGACCGATGAAAATACAGTCCTTACCGTCATGTCGGATTCCGATAAACGACTAGATCGTATCAGAGTTGATCGACCACTAAATAGAGTCTCAATTTCCGACGACGGGTCAATAGTGGTCGCGGCCGTTCGGGCCACGGACGACAGCCAAAAGATCATGGTCTGGAAAGTTCGTCGATAGACTTACCGCCCTCTCAACTTTGGTTAATTTTCCCAGCGCAATCCATAAAAGGGCTATGACGACGAAGCGGACATGAAGGCAAAATATGCTTCACGCTCAAAATACTCCCTGAACAAGGTCAGCATAGTAAGGCTGTTATTGCTTATTTCCGCCGGAGTAATGTATATATCCTGCTCCAAACCGGCGAAGCACCAGTTCAAAGAGCTGCCGCGAAGTGAGCTGGAAAAGCAAGCAAACATTCGCAATTTTCTTATTTCTGATACGAAACCGCGGTCCGTAAGAGCGGTAGCGGAGAAAATTGCGAGAAAAAATTGCGTGTCCGGTAAAAGCTGTACACTAATTCTCTACTCCAGTATCCAGGCGTTTGAATTGACTCGCACAAGACTTGTGCTCGCGACGAACTACTACCAGGCGCGGAGTCCGACGAGTAAAAATACCGCCCATGAAGTAGCTCTGCTCAAGCGGAAACTGCATGATTGGGACCGCCGTTTTTTCATCACGATGTCCAATGGGACCATAGCAAGTTTCCATACAAACGGCTCTCAAATTAATTTCAAGATGTACCCTACTCGGGAATCACCCGAGTACAAGCGGCTCTCTAACTCTAAGTAATTCCGCGCGCAGAGGCTCTCATTCAACAACGAGGCGATAAAAAACGGTTTATCAAAATTTGTTCCCCGCGAGGACCAGCACTCATTCAAAAAGAGCTCGAAATTTCTTCTCCGCTCTCATCAGGGTAACACTATGGTATCCGGAAGGATCAGAAATTTATCGGCCGCGATTCGCATTGAAGTAGATTACAAAAGCAAGCCCGGCCTGCTCTTGCTCACTTCCCTGGCCTTCGTCATCATTACACTGAGCTCATGCACGGCCGGCCATTCGTCCGGCCCGGCACGCTTGATTCCATCCATAATCGCGAAAAATCCAGCGGGTGTGAGACGCGCACTTAAATCGGGTGCCGACAGTAACCAGAAGGACAAGCATGGCACGCCCGCTCTAGTCCTGGCTGCTTCAATGACGCAAGCCTCTATCGTCCGGGATCTCATCGCAGCGGGCGCGAATGTAGACGCCGCGGATCTACGCGGTCGAACGGCACTAATGGCCGTATTCGCTTCGTCGAAAGAAAACAAAGCAGACGCGGACTCTCCTGTTTGTTCCATCGTTGCCCAGCTTCTAAAAGCCGAAGCAACGGTCGATAAGCGCAACAGGAAAGGCAATACGGCTTTCATGTTCGCCGTTTGGGATGGGCAAATCGAAGTGGTCAAATTACTTCTTGAAAAAGGCGCGGACCCCTCCGCGAAAGAAAAAGACGGCAATACCGCTCTCGACCACGCCGTTCATTACAAAAAGCCAGACATCGCGCGAATTCTCCGGCAACATCAAATTAATTAACACAGCAATTCCGTCTTTCGCTTCACCCACACTTCATACTGCTTTCACCCTTGCCGCTTTATCTATGGCGATCCGAATTCCGCGGCATCTTGAATCTCCGCGGGCGGTCACGGGAGTGAATACGAAATGAAAAAAATACAACATCTCTTTGGACTTTCGATACTAATCTTCTCAATGGCGAGCATCGTATTGTTTCCCGTTCGCCTGCTCAATCCCATCATCGGCGAAGATCTCTATTACCATCATTCACACTCGGCGATGTGGACCCTGCTCTGGCTCGTTCTGCCTTTCGCCTTCAGTATGGTAGCCGCCTGGATGCGAGTTCGCGGAGTGAACATCACGACCTTGCCTCGCGGTACTTTCTTAAGTTCCCTGCTCCTCCTGGCGCCGATATTGTTGGTTACGGCCGCGGGTTTAAATACGGCGATGTGGGGTTATCCCTTATCGCGCCCTTCCCTGCCGTCCGCGGCGACGAAAGCTTGCTCATTTAAATCCATCGCCTCATTCCAGCTACTTCCGCGCGAAGGGCAAACGGGCCTATCCGACCCAAAAGGGTTTCGGCTTGAATGGACACAAGGCATTGCGAACTTCGATCCGGCTCGAGAACCTTATTATGAGCATCGAGCCCGTATTATTCGCGCGGTCTCTCGGCAAAAGTCGGAGTGCTCCTCGTCCGATATCCGGCGAGAGCTTTACGAGAACCAAATGAAAAAACCGGATTCAACCGTACTGACGAAAGCAAGTTCAGGGCTCTTGCGGGAACGGAGGTTCGCCTCTCCTCTCAAAGGCGTGACCCTTGAATTCACTACACGCGAAGGCACGTTAATTCGCTATGTCGGAATCGCAAGCGGCCAGTTGGCCAACGATCGCTACGTCTTTATGGAAGGCCTGTATTCCGCGGACACGAAAGCCGGCCCGCACTGGTCCAATCAGTACGACTATGAAATCGCGGGGATCGAGAAAATTGAGTTTCGCCTGCTGTTTCCAGTCGCCCTGCTGCTTGCGATACTTCTGAGCCTGATTGTCTCCCGTATCCAGGCGGAAGCTTCCCAAAAGCGGACCTGAACAAGAATCGCCTGTTCAGTGAATCCGCGCAATCATGCTTTCGAAGGGCGCAAGAGCAATGAAGATTCGATTTTCGCGAATGTGCCAGGGCATCTTTTGATCGGTACGATACTCACGTGCTCTTCGCAGGGCGGCGTGATCCAGGCGCGCGGGGATGGGAAACGAAACCCGCTCCGGTTTTTCGGTGGGGTTCCACACGCCCAGATAACCCGCGGGATTGTATAGCCCCCGGGGAAAACCTGCTTCCATGAGGCCCAGGGGTAACGGCGTATGGGGCGCGCATTCGCGATTCAGATCCAGGCTGGAGCGAATCAGTTCGAAACGATCGCCTTCGAGCTTTTTCATTTCATCACTGATAAGCAGCATCCCCCCGGACAGGCTCATGACGGCGACCATGATCATGATCTGTTTCTCCGTAAGCTTCGTATCGCTCGTGCGCACCATGAGACAGTCGGGATCATTCAGCCAGAAGCGGCGATGCATGGCAGAACGAGTGATGGTATTGATCAGGGACGAACGAAGAGTGGGAAAGTTTCGATCGCGCAGAACCACGGACCAGAAGTGTCGCTTCCAGAAATGATTTACGTCCATGCCGATGCGCATGCCGTCCATGATGCCCACGGCCGGGAAAATCGGACAACCACACCCCAGCAAAAAGGTCTTTTTGCCGGCCGCCTTGCGAATCAGCTCCAGGGCTTCGCGCAAGCGCGACGCGCCGGTGGTCCCCGGGTCGTGATACGCCCCGCGATAGCAGGCTGAATATAAGAAGTCCAGTTTCAGATAGGTGTACCCC
>CAZGYS010000588.1:0-4466 GCA_964530305.1 uncultured Leptospiraceae bacterium | reverse complement strand
CCACGCGTCTCGGGCTTCGGCGCGTGCTTGAGCGCTTCGCGCGACGAGCGGCTCGTCGACGAAGCGCGCGGCGGCGTTCCAGGCGTTTCTTGCGCAACGCCGCTCGCCGGGAGTAACGCGTGGACTTGCGCGCGCGAACGCGTTTCGATTTACGAACGGTTCTTCGCGGCGATTTACGAGCCGTCCTGCTCGACTTGATCCTGGTTCGCCTTGGGCTTGCCTTCGCGGCGGGTTTTTTGCCCGCGGCGGCCCGAACGCGGGGCTGAACCCGCGCCGTCTTCTTCGTCGGAAACGTCTTTCGTTTCGCGGCGGGAGCCGGTTTCTTCGTGCGATTCACCCCGGAAGCAGGTCTGGTTATGGAGCGATACAGGCCGTTGATGCCGCCGTCCCGGGGCAGCTCGGAAAAATAGCTGGAGCCGTCGGCCAGGTAGGACCGTAAATCGCCCGGCAAGGCGGTAACGCCATTGGTCCGGGTGGGAGACGAAATGTATTCCGCGGCGAAAAACGCGGTCCCCAGGCTCAAGGGGAGTATCCAGGCGGCCGCCCGGACGATTTTCGAGAAGGATGCTGTCTTCATGTTTTACGCTCTGATTTTACAGGGCTCCGTCCAATGACGGGCAATTCGTGCATATTATTGACATTATCGGTGGATCGGCGGAATGGAGGCCGTTTTTTCCGGCCCGATTGGAGTTGTGCCGGTCCACGACGCCGCTTAACATGGTCCCGGCATGGGTTTTACCGCTTTCAGAAGCTCCCGGAAGAAGAGAATCGCCCCGTGGGCCTGTCTGGCGCTGTGTGGAGGCCTGTTTTTGGCCGTTCCCACTGACGCTAACCATGCGTCCGGAAAGACCTTCGACTTTCGAAACTACAACGGCCTGCGGACGGATCGCCCGTTTCGGGTCCGGATACGTAAGGCGGGTGAAATCGGGACCGGTCGGGTCCTGGTTCTGAACCGCCGCAGGCTGGATCTGCAATTCACGGTCAAGGGCGCGGGCCGGGTCATCACCGGGCGGGTACGTCTGACCTACCTGCGACGCAAGGGTTCGGCGGTGCTCATGCGACTCGTCTACACGGGCAGTCGCAATGGTCTCAAGGAGCGTTCGCGGGAGATCGTCTCCGCCGACGGTTTTCTGGCCGACAACGGAATTCTAACCTTTAAGTATCTGCGGGGAAAACGTTTTCTGCAACTGGGCCGGAGTAAGAGCGGCGTCAGCAAGATCACGACGGACTGGGGAACGGCTTCGCTGCTGCAGTAATCGGTGGAGGAGCCGGCCGGGCGAACCAGCCGAGGTATGTTTAGCCCAGCTTTTCCTTCAGCTTAACTGCTTTTTTAGCCGTGGCGACGATGTCCTTGGCGCGCAGCTTGTAATGGTCCAAGAGCTCTTCGGCGTCACCGCTCTGACCGAATTTGTCCGGCATGCCCATGCGCAACACGGGCACGGGATACTTTTCGGTAACGGCTTCGGTAACCGCGCTTCCCAGACCACCGATGATGTTGTGCTCTTCCGCGGTCACGATGCAGCCGGTCTTCTTGGCCAGACGTAGAACCATGGCCGCGTCCAGGGGTTTGATGGAGGCCATGTTGATCACGGCCGCGTCGATGCCCTGTTTAGCCAGGCGCTCGGCCGCCACGTCCGCTTCGTGAACCAGGACGCCGCAGGCGATGATGGTGACGTCCTTGCCGTCACGGCGAAGCTCGCCTTTGCCGATTTGAAACTTGTAGTTCTTCTTGTGCTCCAGGACCGGAACCTTGGAACGACCGCAACGCATGTACAGCGGACCTTGCAGTTCCGCCGCCGCGTGCACGGCCATTTTGGTTTCCGTGAAATCCGCCGGGACCACGACGCGCATTTCTGGAATGGTGCGCATGGTGGAGAAGTCCTCGATGCACTGGTGGCTGGCGCCGTCTTCGCCGACGGTAACGCCTCCATGAGAGGCGACCAGCTTAACGTTCAGACCGGGATACACCACGGAATTCCGAACGATTTCCCAGGCGCGTCCCGAAAGGAACATGGCGAAACTGGAAGCGAAGGGCGTCATGCCGGAGAGCGCCAGGCCGGCGGCGATGCCGACCAGGTTTTGCTCGGCTACGCCCACGTTAATGAAGCGATCCGGAAATTCGCCGCGGAATTTAGAAGTCTTGGTCGAGCCCGAAAGGTCCGCGTCCAGGACGACGACGTCCTGCCTTTCGCGGCCCAGCTCCACCAGTGCTTCCCCGTATGCGTCTCGCGTTGCCTTTTTTTCCAATGCGTTTTCCCCGGCGAAATATCCGACGACCGATGGTCAGGACTTAAGGGCGTCGGCCTTGTCCGTTCGCTCCCACGTGAAGGTATCGCCTTCGCGCCCGAAGTGACCGTAAGCCGCCGTGTCTTCGTAACGACGTCCTTCTTCCAGAAGCTTCAGGGAGCTCACGATGCCCGCCGGGCGCAGATCGAAAACGTCGCGCACGCGCCTGGAGATTTCTTCGTCGGCGATGGTGCCGGTTCCGAAGGTATCCACCAGAACGGAGGTGGGCTCGGGGAAACCGATGGCGTAGGACAGTTGAATTTCACATTTCGTGGCCAGGCCGGAGGCGACGACGTTTTTGGCGACGTAGCGTCCCATGTAAGCCGCGCTGCGGTCGACCTTGGAGGGGTCCTTGCCCGAGAAAGCGCCGCCACCGTGACGACCGTAACCGCCGTAGGTATCCACGATAATCTTACGACCGGTCAGGCCGCAATCGCCGTGGGGGCCGCCGATGACGAAACGCCCCGTGGGGTTGATGAGATAACGAGTGCCGTTCAGGTACTTCGCGTCGATGACCTTCTTGACCACGTTCTCGATGACCATTTCCTCGAGTTCCTTGTGGCCCAGGTTTTCGCGGTGCTGGGTGGAGATGACGACGGTCTCGACGCGGGAGGGTTTGCCGTCCTTGTATTCCACCGTTACCTGACTTTTGGAGTCGGGGAGAATGTCCGGCATGGCTCCGCTGTGACGCTCTTGCGCCAGCTTGTGAACCAGTTGGTGCGAAAGCTGAATAGGCATGGGCATCAGTTCCGGCGTTTCGTCGATGGCGAAACCGAACATCAAGCCCTGGTCTCCGGCGCCCTGCTCTTTGTGCAGGCCTTCGCCTTCGGTAACGCCCTGGGAGATGTCGGCCGACTGCTCATGCAGGCGAACGTCTACTTTCGCGGTAGAGGCGTCGAAGCCGATGTCGTCATGGGTATAGCCGATGCGAGCCACGACGTCGCGCGCGATTTTCTCGGCGTCGATCTTCGTGTTGGAGGTAACTTCGCCCGCGATGCAGATAAAGTCGGTGGTGGTCAGCGTTTCGCAAGCAACGCGGCTTTTCTTATCGCCCTTGAAGTAGGCGTCAAGGATGGCGTCCGATACCTGGTCCGACACTTTGTCGGGGTGGCCTTCGGATACGGATTCGGATGTGAAAATGAAATCTTTTTTTGACATACTGTACTTCTCTAACTGCTCGATTTTGGGAATTTTGTATTCAATACAATCGCCGTGAGCGCGGCTGTTCAGGGCTTCGGCGGGATGGATTTGGCGCGAATTTTTTTACTGGATTGAATTTTGACGGGCCTCGCGGCGTCAATTAATATAATTCAGCTAACAGGCTCGCCATAGGGGCCCCATGCGGGCGATTCGTGGATAATACGCGAATAACCCGGACTCCGGGACACGGAGAAAAGGGCTAAAATCCGGTCGACGTATTCAATAGCCCCGACGATTCGTCGAGGCACTTAATCGGGGTATCAATATGTCCGGAGCTAAACGACCAAACACCCGGCCCATGGGGCTGCTGCTTCTATGTATCATATTCATGACGAACGGCTGCCTGGGTTATCTCGCTCGGGCGTCCGCGGGGCAAATATCCCTGCTGTGTAATCGCCGCCCCATTACCCGGGTCATCGCCGATCCGAATACGGACGCGAAAACGCGGCAAGCTCTCCGCCACGTCCAGGAAGTCCAGGCCTTCGGGCGGGACCACCTGAGCCTTAACATAGGCGATTCGTTCACTCAATTTACGAAAATCGATCGGCCCTACGTAAGCTGGAATGTTACCGCCGCCCGCGAACTGGCCCTGGAAGCTTATACCTGGTGGTTCCCCATCGTCGGACGCGTGCCCTATCTCGGCTATTTTTCGAAGGAAGAGGCCCGTGAAAAAGCGGACGAACTCAAGGCAAAAGGCGGCTGGGACGTGCGCGTGCGACCCGTGACGGCTTATTCGACCCTGGGATGGTTCAACGACCCCCTGCTGTCTTCGCAAATTCGGCTGAGCGAATTCTACCTTACGCGTCTGGTGATTCACGAGTCCGCCCACGCCACGCTCTGGTTCCCCCATCGAAAGGTCGACGTTGTCACGACTCGAGATCCTGCTCGCGGATGACGAGCCCTCCATCCGACTGACCGTCGCAGACGCCCTCGAAGATCTCGGCATCCGCCTCTGACCCACGCATTCCGATGTCCGTCTC
>CAZGYS010000587.1:0-4473 GCA_964530305.1 uncultured Leptospiraceae bacterium | reverse complement strand
CGTCGAGCGTGATCGAGTCGGCGATCGTGCCATTCGCAAGTTAAACAATGTCGGCACCTGCGCCGCTGTCGAGGATGACATTGATCGTAACGCCAACTTCTGGGCTCGCCGTACCGCCATCGTCGCCGACCAGAACACCGCCGGTCTCCTGCTCGGTTTCCTCGGCGATGATCTCGTTACAGAGTTCGATGCATTCATCGCAAATGTACACGCCCGGACCGGCGACAAGACGCTTAACCGCGTCCTGCTCCTTCCCGCAAAATGAGCAATGTAACTTCTCTCGATCGGTTCCTTTTTTCTTAACTGCCATAAGCCTTTCTACACCGTTCCGATGAACCGGAAAATAATACGCTCAGCTCTATGAAGCTACCTTTTTCTCTTCGTCCTGGCTAACCTTGGGGTCGATCACGAGATCGAGAATGCCGTATTCCTTGGCGTCGGCGGCGGACATATGGAAATCACGATCCGTATCCTTCTCCACTTGCTCCAGAGGTTTCCCGGTGTGTTGCGCGTAGATTTCGTTCAGGCGATCCTTGATGGAAAGAATCTCGCGGGCCTGAATCTCAATATCGCGAGACTGACCGCTGGCGCCGCCCATGGGCTGATGCATCATGATGCGAGCATTGGGAAGTGCCGCGCGCTTGCCCGGCGTACCGGAAGCCAGCAACAGGGACGCCATGCTGGAAGCTTGCCCGATGCAAATGGTGCGGATGTCGGGACGAATGTATTGCAGGGTGTCGTAGATGGCCAGCCCGGAGGTGATGTAGCCGCCGGGAGAATTAATATAAAGATTTACTTCTTTCTCGGGATCTTCAGCTTCCAGGAAGAGGAGCTGCGCGATGATCAGATTAGCGTAGGTATCGTCGATGGGATACCCCAGGAAAATAATGCGATCCTTGAGCAGACGGGAGTATACGTCGTACTGGCGTTCCCCTCTGGATGTTTGTTCGTAAATTAGCGGTGCGTAGGCCATTGATTCCTCTGTTCTTCCATTCCGAAGTATATATTTCCGACCGATGCCTGGGTCCGGCACAAACCATAGTGTCGGCAAATCGCCGGAGCCTAAGTGCCGGCTAAGACGCAAAAGCGCGAGTTGCGGGGTTAGCCGGCAACCAATGAGGAGACATAAGAGTCCCCTGCTTACCATGCCTCGGTTGCTAACAATCAATAAAATCCCCCGAGATACGTCAAGCAAGCGTTCCCGGGGGGAATGTAATATTTTTAGGAAAAGTCTTCGGCTTTCTTGAGTTCCGAAAAGGGGATGTCTTTGCCCTTCTTGACCTCGGCATTCTCAAGCAGCCAGTCCAGAGTCTTGTGAAACAGCAGGTTGCTTTTCACATTGTCGATGATGGAGTCCTGCTTCATCCAATCCTTGAGCTGCTGGTCGGTCATCATGGAGCCGAAGCGGGTCTTGATTTCGGCTTCCACTTCCGCCTCTTCCACGGAGACTTCCTCTTCCCTGGAAATTTCCAGCAAAGCCAGGTTCTCCTTGATGCCTCTTTCGGAGAATTCTCGGAGTTCTTTCTCCAGGTCCTCGGTTTCACGCCCCATCATTTGAGCCAGCTCGGGGATGCCCCCTTCCTGCATGCCGGCGCGCTGTTTGATCATGTCCGTTCGACGCTGAATTTCCTGCTTAATGATGGATTCCGGGATGCTGAATTTGGCGTCCTTGACGACTTTTTCCAGGAGGGAGTCCTTGGCACGTTTGCCGAGCACTTCCTTCCCCTTGTCCCGCAGTTCCTTGAGCAGACCGGCACGGAGTTGTTCCAGGTTCTCATATTCACCGGCGTCTTGCGCGAAGTCGTCGTCGACCGCCGGATATTCGGGATATTGGATTTCGTTGACTTTAAGCGATACGGAAACTTTCTTCCCCGCGAATTCCTTACCGGGGAAGTCCTCGGCGAATTCGGTTTCAAAGACTCGCTCTTCGCCGGTTTTCAGGCCCAGAAGATGGTTATTCAGGCCGGGAATTTGTTCCTCGGCTCCCACCTGGAACTGTTGTTCCTTGTTGTCGTAGAGCGTGGAATCGCCTTCGCGGATGGCCAGCTCGACGCGAACGATGTCGTCGTTCTCCGCGGCTTCCTCTTCCTCGCGGGTCTTAATGGTTGCGTGTTGTTTGCGCAGGTCTTCGATGCGCTCATTCACCTCGTCATCGCCTACTTTGCACGAGTCCTCGGTGACCTTGAGTTTCTTATATTTGCCCAGCTTCGTTTCGGGATGGGTATCATAAGTTCCGGTAAATACGGCGCCTTTTTCGCGATCGAAGGATTCGACGTCGAACTGGGGCATGTTGATGGGCGGCGGATCCAGCTCGTCGACGATTTCCTTGAGCGTGTCGGAGATGAGGTGCCGCACGGCATCGCCCGCGACGGAGTCACCGAGCTGGCGCTCCACCATGTCCAGAGGCACCTTGCCTTTGCGAAAGCCCGGTACTTTGACTTTCTTGGCGGCCTGAACGTAGGCGGCTTTATAAGCCTCGGCTACTTCTTCCGGAGTGTTCTTGACGGTAATCTTAACCGCCGAGTTGTCTTTGCGTTTCGTTTTGAATTCCATTGCGATGTTCCCCTGTAATCAATCGCCTCGGACGGGCGAGCACGGTAGTAAGGATTGTAAATGCGATGGATCACCGGCATGCGTAAAATTGCAAAACAAACGATGAACCTGGTTACGAAATAAAGTTCTATATATTAAAATAAAAAAGGCGCCCCGAAGAGCGCCGTCCATCCATTTGGCCCGCGTCTTGCGGTGCCTGCCGCTGTCAAAATCGCGGCGCTTTCTAACCACGAAAGGCCGGAGGCCGAGTTGCGGTGCAAACTAGCCGCAAAAGCGCAAAGCGCGAGTTGCGGCGCTAACTAGCCGCAAGGCACGAAGTGCAAGTTGCGGCGCTAACAGCCACTAGCTGCGAAAGGCCGTAGGCCGAGTCGCAGTGCTATAAGCGGGAAACGGGATTTGAACCCGCGACCCCCTCCTTGGCAAGGAGGTGCTCTACCACTGAGCTATTCCCGCAAGAATAATCACGATCCGGTTGCTCCGTCCATCTGACCACGGGGGTCGGAGGCACGTAGCAACTTCAAATTCCATCAAATAAAGGGGAGGCTGGAGCGCAACTCTTTTTCATCCATCAGGCACGGGTGGATAGTCGGTATGCGGCCGGACCGGCCCGCATACCGGTCCTCGCGGCCTGGTGGATTATCGCGTGGCATATCCACCATTGACGAAGATGGTTTGTCCGTTTATCCAGCCGGCTTCGGGTAGCGCGAGAAAACCGACCGCGGGCACGACATCGTCCACTTTTCCGATACCGATGTATTTCTTGATATAGGCCAGGCTTCGCGCCGTTTCCGCCCGATGAAAAAAGTCCGTATCGATGGGCCCGGGCGCCACATTATTGACGGTGACTTTTTTCTTCGCCAGTTCCTTCGATAAAGCCCTGGTGAAATATTCAACCGAAGCCTTTGAACCGACGTAGGCGGAGTACATGGGCGTGGATCCCGTAAGGATTGACGTGGTAATATTTATGATGCGCCCATTGTTTTTGATTCGCCTGGCGGCCTCCCGCATGGAAAAGAATGTACCTTTCGCATTGATTCCAAAAACCCGGTCGAACTCCTCGGGCGTAACCTGAACTATGGGTTTCTTGACCAGCGCCCCGGCATTGTTCACGACGATATCGATGCGACCGAATTCGCGTTCAGCCTTATCATACAGTTTCTTGACGGCGGCCACCTTGCTGATGTCTCCCGACACAATAGCGGCCTTGCTCCCCGCCCGCTCGATTTCTTTCGCGACGCTCGCGGCCTCGGCTCTGGAGCGGGCTCGATGATAGTGCACCAGGACATCGGCGCCGTAACTACCCAGCAACACGGCGAAACCGCGACCCATGTTTCGCGCGGCGCCGGTGACCATGGCGACTTTTCCCTTGAGTGGTTTGGTACGCATGTTATCCCGGGTGGTCGCGAGTGCCGGGGACAATGAACCCAGGGCACCCAGAGCCATGCCGCCGGTAGTGATCAGTCCCGCTTTCTTCAAGAAAGCTTCTCTTGATTCCGAGGATTCCCGGTTCTCGTCGTTTCGTTCCTTCCGCATATTCTGCTCCTATTCATTTCTGAGTATCAATAGGAACAAAGGATGAATCGGCCCGCGCGGCCATGGATGAATCATGGAAATTCAGGTATATTTGGTGAATGTGATTGACGATCCCGCTCGAAAGGATTAATAAAAACCACGTGTCGGATGAAATCATGACCGTCAAGAGCCTGGCTGATTTATCAAGGGCCATGGACTTACCCGTAAGCGATGATCGTGAGTTTTCGATTCATCGCCTGGATCGACTGCATCGGGAATACCCCGTTAAATCGCCTCTGTTCAGGACCGATTATTATTCATTGGTTCTGATAGTCGAAGGCCGGGGCAAATACATTGTAGATCACGAATCGTATGAGACTCGATCGGGTACGCTCTACCTGACCAACC
>CAZGYS010000586.1:0-4474 GCA_964530305.1 uncultured Leptospiraceae bacterium | reverse complement strand
CGGTGGTCGCCGTATACTTGGAGCTCGCCGAGGACCTGCGGGAGGGCGTTAAGAAAGGTTTTTTTCCTCCCCATCCCGCGGATACCACCGCCCGTCTGATGGTGGCCCTGGGTTTCGAGGTATTGATCATGACGGCCGACGAGGGAGAAATTGATCTAAATCAAGCCGCGAAATACCTGGCCTTACTATTCATGGGCGGTCTGGATAAAGTAAGCGGACCGTTCAAGACCGAGGCCCGGCTGCGCGCCAAAACGAAATCCGGGACCCGCTCCGCGACGGGACGTACCCCGCGGTGAAGCCTTGAATCGAATGGACGAATTCAGTTCTCCGGCGGTCGACGGGACCACGCAAAGGCCAGCAGGGTTCCCGAGGCGATCTGGAAAGCTCCGATACCCGCGCCCACCAGCAGCATATCGCCGCGTTTGTCGAAGAACGTGAAAATCAGAATAATCGCCAGACCGGCGTTTTGAATGCCGGTTTCAATGGCGACGGCCCGGGAATCGCCCTCGGTGAGTCGCATCAAGCGGGCGATGGAATAGCCGCCGGCGTAGGCGACGATGTTCTGGGCCGCGACAATACCGAACACCAGACCGGCGAACATTAAGAACTGTTTCCAGTTCGCCGCGAAGGCGCCCGCCACGGCAATCAGAAAGAAACCAAAGGCGAACATGCGCACGGGCTTTTGCATACGCTCGGCGAAATTGGGAAAGCGGGCGGCCGTCACCATGCCCAGTACCAGCGGCAGAAAGAGTACGAGACCAATGACCTTGAACAATTCCCAGGGCGAAAGCGATACCTGGGACATGAGCGCGGCCGTTTCCGGTCGCAGGGATCCCCAGAAGGCTATGTTGAGCGGCGTAAACACCAGCGCCAGTCCGGTGGAGATGGTGGTCATGCCCACCGAGAGCGCCGCGTTGCCTCGGGCCAGGTGGGTCATGATGTTGGACAGATTGCCGCCGGGGCAGGCCGCCACGATCAAGAGTCCGAGGGCGATTCCAGGCGGCGTGTCCAGGGCCCAGGTCAGCGCGAAAGTAAACGCCGGCATGACGCCGAACTGCGCCAGGGCCCCGGCCAGCGGCGCGCGGGGAAGAGCCAGCAAACGCCGGAAGTCCGCGAGCCGGATACTGAGCGAAACGCCGAATATAAGAAACGCCAGGATGATGTTCACCGCCAGTACGGCGTCTTTATTGAAGTTAAGTTGAATGTCTTCCATGAATGCTATTGAGAAAATGTATTTTGGCGACTCAGCGCCGTCGGACTAAAATGTAAGCATTGTCGGAAGATTGCGCGACCTTTTTTGAGCGTGGGCACCAGGCGCGAAAGGATCACGCGGACGTCCTGGGACGACCCGCGCGCCGGTGCCTTTTATGAGCAAGCGATCAAGACATGAACACGCGCACAAGCAACGCGGCGATCAGCGCCATGAGCGCGAGCAGCAGGCGCGGTTCGGCGAGATTGAGCCGGGGTTGGGTGGGAAAGGCCATGCTCTTTTTCAAGGCGGCCATTTTGTAGCGGTATTGTCCCTGGAAGTCGGGATTGCTGATGACTTCAATGAGATCCCGCCGACTGCGATAGCGCATGACGGCTCCATGGGTCCAATCGCCTAAATTCGAAGCGCCATGGGCCTCCATGCCGGGCATGACGGCTCGCCCCGCGAAAATGGGTAAACACGCCCGGCGGATCAATGTCTTCAGCATATAACTACTGTAACGGTTCGCGACGGACTGAGATGATTCGCCTACCCGAACATCTCCAACGCGCAGGGGTTTGTCGCGTTGTTGCGAGGCATTGAGCATGAAAAACTCACGGCCGTCATCTTCACGCATGAACTTTTCCAGCCGCGCCGTTGCCCCCGGTGTCGTCGAATGAGTTCCCATGCGTTTCAAGACAGCCTGGATTTCGGTTTCGGTAAGTGGTCCGCTCAAATTCGTATACCACGTGAAAAACATCGCGTAAGCGACGAATGGAAACAAGGTGAGGGTGAGTTTGAGGCGCTTGTTCATGGCCCGTAGAATAACACGGACCCGAAAGCATTTCCAATGGATTCTCAAGAAACCCGACCGATTCATGAATCCGTCGGAATTTATTTCGGGGAGCCGCCCGACGCCGAATAGCCTCAAAAAAGGGTTTACCACGAGAGGGCGGGTCGCGAGCTTTAGTCGACCCAGGGAGGCACGGACGAGATGGAACGAAAACCCGGTAGAAAAGAATTTCTTATTCGCTCGGCGGCCGCGGGAGGCCTGCTGCTTACGCCCCAATGGTTGCTGGGCCAAACGGCCAATCCGCCGCGTGGTAAATTCGACGATGATTCGACCGCGGAAGAGGTGACGGCGGGACTTGATCTAAAAGGCAAGACCATTCTTATTACCGGATGCAACTCGGGCCTGGGCTTCGAAAGCATGCGGGTGCTCGCCATGCGAGGAGCCCATGTCCTGGGGGCGGCGCGAACCATGGAAAAAGCGAAAGCCGCCGCGGTTAAAATCAAAGGGCGCGTCACGCCGGTTGTCTGTGAATTATCGGATCTGAATTCCGTAAACGCCTGCGCGGAAACCGTAAAGGGCATGAAGGTGCCGCTGGACGCGCTCATCTGTAATGCCGGAATCCTGGGCCTGCCGGAACGTCAAACCATTCGGGGTATTGAGAAACAATTCTTCATAAATTATCTGGCGCATTTCCATTTAACCATGGGCTTGATGTCGGCGCTTGAAGCGGCGCCCCAGGGACGCATCGTGATGGTATCCAGTCGTGCCTACCGTTGGACCTACGACGAGGGCGTACGATTGAATGACCTCTCGGGGGAAAAACTCTACACGCCGCGCGGCGCCTACGGTCAGTCTAAACTGGCGCAAGCCCTGTTTGTGCGCGAATTCCAGCGTCGCCATCCCGGCTCGAAGGTCACGGCGAACGCAATCCATCCAGGCGTGATCTGGACCAACATCGGTCGGCATCTGCCCTGGTATACGCGCCTCGGGGCTTTGCTCTTCGGATGGACCTTTATGAAGGATGTTCCCCAGGGAGCCGCCACTCAGTGCTACGTGGCCACTAATCCTAAACTGGCGAAAGTATCCGGTCACTTCTTCAACGATTGTAATCCCCTGGAACCCACGGAAGCGTACTGGAAAAACGCGGAGCTTTCGCGTAAACTCTACAATGAATCGCTGCGCTTGACCGCGGATTTCCGGAAATAATCAGCGGTACGGCACGCCGGCAATGGCGATTTCGCGTTGCTAGAACATTTCGGACCGAAACTCGCGAGGAGTCGTCCCCGTGAGCTTCTTGAAAAAGCGCGTTAGATAACCGGCGTCCTCGAAATTCAGCGCGCCGGCGATTTTGTGAACGGGCAGGTCGCTGTGGCGCAGTTGCCTTTTCACTTCCAGAAGCACCCGGTCCTGAATAAGACGACTGGCCGAGGAGCCGGACACGGCGCGGGTGCAGCTTGTCAGATGAGCGGCGGAAATGCCCAGGCGACGAGCATAAAAACCCACGCGTCGCTCCCGTTGAAAATTCTCATTCAGGAGCATGATGAACTCTCGAAAATAGCGGTAGACCTTCCGATCCGCGGTCCGGGTCTGTTCGCTCGCGTAACCGCGATTGATATGCAGCAGGAGCAAGCGCAAGAGATGCTTGATGGCCGTATGTCGATCCGGAAACGGACTTTCATATTCGGCGCGCATGTCGGCGATCAAGGCCCTGCATTGCTCGCTTTGTTCCGGACGGGGAACGAACTCCGCCTTGTCGTAGAAGGAAAAGAACGGATAGCGAAACCACAATGGTTCCGCCGAATCCGCGTCCGCCAGAAAGGATTCCGTAAAGATCAGGGCCTGGCCCTCGATGGGACTACTGGCTTGCATGGAATGAACTTTGCCGGGAGCGAAAAAGTGAAAGCGCTCCGGGAGAATATCATAACTGTCGAAGTCGATCTGGTGAGTGCCTTCGCCTTCCTCAAACCACAGGATGGCGTAAAAATCATGGCTGTGAGCATACCCCTCCTGGTTTGCGCGCCCGACGGGCTTCATATCAAAACTCGCGCCCTGGACGGGGAATTCTTGGATGGGGATTGCTTCCATGGACTACCGCTCGGCCGCCAGTATGGTTGGGGGAAATCGCACAGCAAGCAATATTGCTCACGCTCCGGGAAAGTTGCCGGCCGGGATTTCCGCGATCCGTCCGCTTTTTAATGCGATTCTCCTCTTGCGCTTTGCGGAGAACGTGCGCATATTGAGGCGCATTACGGGAGAAGAGCGCATGTTTCCAAAGTCATTGAT
Organism: uncultured Leptospiraceae bacterium; assembly: GCA_964530305.1. Lineage (GTDB taxonomy): Bacteria > Spirochaetota > Leptospiria > Leptospirales > Leptonemataceae > CAZGYS01. Next base: position 209 of record CAZGYS010000586.1, on the reverse strand, counting down.
CGCTGAATCGGAAAAATCGAAAAAGCCCCGGGTCTCCACGGCCGCCTTGTTGGGCGCGTCCATGGTGCTCCTGGTTTGCGGCGAAACGGCGGCATCCGGACAATCGCCCTTGCCGAAGCGGGCGGGACCGGCGCCTCGAACCACGTGGGGCGTACCGCACAAGCAGATCGGGGTCAAGCGCGTGGATCGCCTGCACAAGGAACTCATGC
>CAZGYS010000585.1:0-4484 GCA_964530305.1 uncultured Leptospiraceae bacterium | reverse complement strand
CATGAGCAGCCGCGCCAATGATCACGCTCCATTTGAAAGAGCCATCAAGCGCATGACTCGGGACGTGGTGCTGAAAAGAGGCCGCCTGATTTCGAAACCCTACCAGGTGGACGGCAAACCTTCGCCCTTCATCTGGGAAATCCGCCTGGATTTCGCGCCGTGACGAATTTTCGCGCTATGGCATGGGCGCTGTCGTTTTCGATCATGGGGTTCGCGGCGATCCATTGCGGCGCCAGGGGCGATGACCCGGCGGCCCTGACGGCGAAGTTGCGCGCGGAGTACGAAATTTTTGAGCGTCTGCGCGCGAACTTTCCCTTGAAGGAACGGGGTGACAAACGCTGTCCGGACCGGGACTTCGGCAAACGCATTCGATCGCCCGGTAAAGTCATCCCGGCGCTGGACTTCGATCATCTTTCTTATTACACGAGCAAGACGCCCCGGGAGCAAGCCGCGTGGCGATTTCTTCGTAGTCCGGGACCGCGGCGTTTGCCGCCCCTGAAACGCGCGGGGGGCCCGGCCCGGATTCGCTCGGCATTGCTGCGCGTAAAGCGCTTGCGTTCGCGCCCGTACATCATGGTGGTCCGGGCCGTGCGCCGCTGGCCGACGGGCAAGGGTGATAGATTCCAGGGCGGCGTGTTCGCGGGCCGCCTGGTGATTTTCGATACGCGCGATTGGAAACCAGTCTGCGGAGCCCGAGTTCTCGCGGCGAACAGTCGCCTGGTCCGCTATCATAAAAAGGGAATGCTGGCTTCCGACGCCGAAAAGGCGGTGCTGCGCGATTTCCGCGAAAACGTCAAGGGCGCGATTTACAAATCCCTGGCGCGCATTACCTCCGCGGCCCGGGTGAAATTGTATTGATGCCGGCGGCGGTCGCGAAACCATCGTTGCGTGCATAGAAAATTCTTTTCTTTCGGTAATCTACGGCTTTCATATCTGGATACGGAATCCCCCCGCGAAGGCGGGACGTCCGCCGCGAGCGGCACGGTATTCATCGCCCATGCCAATGGATACGCCGGCGGGTGTTACGGTTATTACATGCGGCGCCTGTCCGCGACTCATCGCGTGCTGGCCCTGGATTTCGCCGGGCACGGACAATCACAATTCAGTCTGGACTTTCGAACCTGGGATTTCTTTCGAGATCAGATCCTGGCCCTGTTGCGGCATGAGAATCTCGAGGACGTGATCGCCATGGGCCATTCCCTGGGGGGCGGGTGCGTCCTGCGTGCCGCCCACGCCGAGCCCGAACGCTTTCGTCGTCTAATCGCGCTGGACCCGGTCTTATTGAGCCCCCTTCGCGTCGCCTATATGAAAATTTTCGGCAACCCGCTGGCGAAGGTTTCGCGCAAGCGCCGGAAACGCTTTAAGAATCCGGACCTGGCCCGGCGAGCCTTTCGTCGTTTCGCCTGGCCGGAGGAGGTCTTCGAGGATTATCTCCAGGCCTGCTTTCGCCCCGCGGGCGATGAAATGGAACTGAGTTGCGACCCCCGCGTGGAAACGAAGATTTTCGAAACGGCGGACTTCGCCAGCCTGCTCAAATATCGCCGCGTGAAGACGGAGACTCACATCATCATACCGGAAAAATACCAGGTCTGCCCGCCCGCGACGGCTCATGGGGTCATCCGCAACAATGCTAAGTCCTCGTTGACCATGGACGCGGGGATTCGGCATCTGTTTCCCTTTGAAAAGCCGGAGTGGACGTTCGAGAAAATTAAGGCGCTGGTCTGATGGGCCACGGAACTCGCGGAAGGGTTCTGGGGATGGGTCACATGATCGGGAGTTAGTCTTTTTAGAATGACATGCACGATGGCCAAAGCGCGCGCCGTGAAATAATCTTGACAAGTAATTCGAACGTCCAGCGTCGCGAACTAGACTATCCGCAAGAACCTAACCCACGCAAACAATTCCACGAAGCGGTTAAGGGGGCCGGGGACATTCGCAAGTCCCCGGTGAGGGAGGGTTCCAGGGAGGGAGCAGCGCACCCTCCCAGGTAGGTGACATAATCCTTGACACTTCCCAGGCGAGTGTTTTCTTAAACCATGCCTCGTCCGGGTTCAGACGCCCAGCTTGAGTTCGGCTACGAACACGCGCCGGAGTTTACGGTTCGCGTGAGCGCTCGCGCGAAGTATCCCGGCCTGCGATATTCCGTTCGCAATGGTCTCGAAGTCGTCGTGCCCCGGGGCTTGAACATGAGCAAGGCCGACATCCGGGAGATGATCGAACGTCATCGGGACTGGATCCATAAGACCCGCAAGCGCATTGCCGCGCACGCGGAGCATATGCCCATCGACCCGGAGCCGCCCCGGGAAATTCGCCTGCCCCATTTTGACGAGACGCGTTCGGTGGAATATGTTTCCACGCGGCGAAAGAGCGTGGTCGTCGAAGAGGAAGGGGACGGTCTGGTCGTCAGGGGAAATATCTCCGAGCGCGATTTGTGTCGCGATGCGTGTCGGCGCTGGCTCATCGGGCGCTACGAGGATTTTCTGGGAGACATGCTGCTGGACCTTTCGCGGGCCGCTGATTTGCCCTTTCGCCAGGTGCGCGTGCGCGGCCAGAAAACCCGCTGGGGTTCCTGCTCCAGCGACGGTAATATTAATCTGAACATCAAGTTGATCTATCTACCGCTTCCGGTCATGCAATACGTTATGCTGCATGAGCTCTGTCATACCGTGCACATGAATCATTCGCGTTCCTTCTGGCGTCTCGTGGAGGAACTGGATCCCGATTATCGTGAGCACGAAAAAGCCCTCAAGGACGCCAATCGCCTGATCCCGGACTGGTTACTGGCGTAGGCCGGTCGTGAATACCCAGGTTGAGGTATGGACGGTAAGTCCGGAATCATCTAGATTGCGGGCATGAAAATTCCTCGCGCGATTTTCTTGCTGAACCTGATTCTGAACAGTACCGTCTGGTCCGGTTGTACCCTTCCGGGGCTGGGCGATTCGGATGATCCCTTGAATGATAACCTACCGGCTTTCGTGGCGATTCTGGCGGGCACCGCGCCGGGTTCGAGCTCGGGCGATTCGTCGGCGGCGGATACGGGGACGCCGGGCAAGACGCTCTTCGTGGGCCACAGCATGATCGGTCATCAGTTGCCGGGCATGCTGGACTGGGTCGTCCAAAACGATGGGCGCATGCCTTACGTGGGCCGGCGGCAGATGATCTTCGGCGCGTCCCTGTTTACCAACTATGTGCACCACGCGAAGACCGACGACGCGGATCCGGGCGGCGCGGATAGTTCATTGCACGGTCCTTACCTGGCGGGTCGTTTTTCCACCAAGGGCGCCGACGCTCGCGTGGAGCTGGCCACGGGAACCTATTCGGCTCTGGTGTTCACGGATGAGCATTGTCTCACGGCGTCCATGGGTCTCGGCAAGGGCTGGGCGACTCTCGAAGACGACAATGACGATTGCAATGAGACGTTTACTTTCGCCAATGTTCCCCACACCTGGTCTCAAAATTCCGGCGCCGGTTTTTACACGGACGCGGTGAACGCCAACGGCGGCGCGCGAATCTTTCTCTATGAGAACTGGTTCTCGATTCGCATGGCCGCGGGGGCGCAAACCCTGGAGCGATTGAATCGCTGGCTACAGGTTGTGCACGATCATCGCGATACGTATCAGGGTATCGCCGATGAAATCAACGCGCTGCGCGGCGAAACGCTTCCATCCGGCAATGCCGTGACCGTCATTCCGGCCGGCTCGGCCATGTCGGTGCTTGCGCGACGCATTTGCGCGAACGAGATCCCCGGCGTGACGGATCCCTATGAGTTGTTTTCGGACAATGTGCACCCGTCCAACCTGGGCTACTTCTTTACGGCCTTGATCCACTTTTACAGTCTGTACGGGCAAAGCGTCACGGGCGTTACCTTCAGCGGTCAACCTTCCGACGCCGCGGGCAATGTCTTGAACTTTATTCCGGACGTGAACATCCCGCAAGCGACTCTCACCGCCCTGCAAAACACGGCTCGGGACGTCATGGAGAACAACGCGTATACCGTGCCTTCTACGCTGGCGTCGTGCAATGGTCTCCCGTAGTCCATTCAGCGTGCCCTGGACTTGCGGCGGCTCTTCACGGGCTCTCTTCCGCTTGACGCAAATCCCGAGCCGGCATAGATGGAGGCATGCAACTATCGACGCGTCAGATGGAGTTGGTCAAGGGAGCGGCCGCGGTCCTGGTCACTCATCTGCAATTAACTCCCGATGAAGCCGTACGCATTATCGGGAGCGGGCTGTTCAAGGAACTGGAGCTTCGCAATGTCTCCATGGAAACCATCGACATCAGTTCCCGAGCCGAACGCGCCGCCTTCGTTCGAGCCGCCGTCAAACACGTTCACGAAACTCTTCGCGCGCGACGTGAATGGCCCTCCGCGAAACTGGACAAGGCCATTGAGTCCTTCATGCAAATTCTGTTTGAGTCGTGGGAGGCGGAGGGGTAACGGTGAAACGGTGAAACGGTGAAACGGTGAAACGGTGAAACGGTGAAAC
>CAZGYS010000584.1:0-4489 GCA_964530305.1 uncultured Leptospiraceae bacterium | reverse complement strand
ACGGCTACGGCGACGACGACGGACTGTGCGAAGCCGGCGAACGCTGCCTGTATACTTCCAATATCGGCGCCTATCAGGGGCACGGGGATTTGAGTCTATTCGGAAGAATTACCAGCGGCAACCAGAAAGATATTCTGCTGTTTCAATACGCGAACAACGGGCGCTGATTCAGCCGCCGAACATGCGCTTCTTGATGCGGGACAGGGCCACTTCGGTGATACCCAGGTACAGGGCGATTTGATACTGGGGCAGGCGACCGGATATATGGGGAAAGTCCGTCAGGAAAGTCCGGTAGCGTTCCTCCGCGGATTCCACGAGTAATTGTCTTTCGCGGCGTGCCTTGCGCTCGGCCAGCGAACCCAGGTATAGATCCCGCAAGCGCGTCCAGCCGCCGCCTTCGGCCATCAGGGCGCCGATCTCCGGCAGTCCGGCCGCCATTGCCGTCGTGTCCTCCAGCGCCTGGATGCCGTATTCACTGGCGCGCCCGGCGTCTCCCAGGGAGCCCGAAACAAAGAGCCCTTCCCAGGCGAAACTCTTGTTCATTTCCTTACCGTTCTCCAGGGAATAGAACATGCGCGTGAGGCCGGAACATAGAAAGAAGATATGCCGCGAAGGCTCACCGGCGCGCGTCAGTAAATCGCCTTTGGCGAACTCCATGGGTTGAAAGAGGACGCCGCCCCGTTCCCATTCGTCCGCCGTGAGCGACGTCCACCCTTCGACGGCTTCGCGCAATTCGGCCCGGAGCTTGTGGATTTCGTCGGCGTTCTTGCTCATGCATGTATTCAAGTGATCCCCGGCTACGCGTCAAGCACTGCGGGAAAAGCGCTTGTGCGCGGACCGGCAGGGAACACCTTCGCCGGATGAAGGACGTGATTAAACCGGACGGCGAACTTACATTTCGTCGCGCGTTGCGCTTCCCGGTGCAATCGCCGGAGGCTCGCCGCGAAATTCTGATCGGCGGTTTGTTGCTCTTGATTCCGGCGTGGGGCTGGATTGCCAATCTCGGGCATCGCGTCGTTTATACTCATAATATGTTGAATGGTCGTGATCCCTTTCCCGCCTGGAAGAGCTACGGCGAAATCACGCGTCACGGCCTCATCACCCTGGCGGGTATGGTCTACTACCACTTGCCCGGCGCGCTGGCCCTCGCGGCCGGCTGGTATTTTGACCTGGCGGCTTTGAATGTCGTGGGTTCCGTGCTGTGGCTACTGGGAACGCTGCTGGTTCCCGGTTACATGACTCGCTACTGTCGGAACTATGACGCCCGCTTGATCTGGAATGTGCGTGAAACGGTCCGGACGGTCGTTCGCGGCGGAGCGGCTTACTGGAAGGCCTGGGCTGTTGTAGCCGCGGCCATGGCGCTTTCCTTTCTCGGCTTGTTGGCCCTGGGGATCGGTTTTCTTTTTACCAGCGTCTGGTTCTGGCAGACGGCGGCGTTTAGTTTCGCGTCGGTCTTCGCGCGCGAAGCGTCGACGTGAGCCTGCTTCGCACCCGGCATCTTACGTGCCGGCGTCTTTTTTCGGGGCGCTCTGATAAACGTCGTCTTCGAATATGTCGATGCCCACCAGCCCCAGCAGGAAGTCCAGGAGTTCGCCGGGATTGAATTCCAGGCGCAGACCCACGCAAGCTCCCGCCGCAACACCCAGGCGCGTGTAGGCGGAGGCCGGGTATTTATACCTTGAGTTGATGTGCTTTTTGCGATCTTGCGCTCGCGTATCTTTTGCCTCGAGCCTATAACGGCCGATGGGGCCCAGAATGATGGTGGTATCGTTGGTTGATGGATGCAAGCCTGGTTCTCCCTGAAGCAAGCCGTATTCCGCCGCGAATACCTTACTGCTCGCGATGAAGAGTCCCACGCCAATCGGCCCCACTTGAGCCTTCACGCCGTTCACGGCCCCGGCCATGGCGGTAATGGTAAAGACGTCCCGCGCGTCCATGGCGCGATTGCGAAAATACGCCCCCGTTGCCGACCTGCCCACGCCCGCTTGTTCCCTGTCATAGCCCGCATACGAAATACATCCGACGGCACTAACCGCGAACGCGGCAAGCAGGACTCCGCGAAGGAGGAGAGCGGGGATGCAGGGCGATTTCAAGTTCATTAAGTTCCGACCCGGGGGAAGCGCGCTTATCGCCTATTTGCCGGCGTCTTTCGCGGCGCTCTTGTATACGTCATCGCCGTACATGTCGACGCCGAAAAGGCCCAGCAGAAAATCCACGAGTTCACCGGGATTGAATTCGAAGCGCAAGCCCAGGCAGGCTCCTCCGGCTACGCCCAGGCGCGTGTAGGCGGAGGCCGGGTATTTATCATTCGAGTTGACGGGCTTATTGCGATCTCGTGCTCGCGTAGAGCCGGCCTTAAGTTCGAAATCACCCAGAGGCCCGCCGATGATGGTGATGTTGTCCCCTTTGTGCTTACCCACTTCTCCTTGCAGCAAGCCGTATTCGCCCACGAGGCGGGTACCGTGGCCGATGTGGCCGATTTCGGCGAAGAGCCCGAGGGAAATCGGACCCAGCTGAGCCTTGGCTCCACCCACGGCACCCACGATGGCGGTTACCGTAAAGATATCTCGCGCGTCCATGGCGCGATTGCGAAAGTAGGCTCCGGCGGGCGATGTGTTCACTCCCCCTTGCGCCGCCTTCTTGCCTGAGTACGAGACACAGCCGACGGTCGTGATCGCGAGGGCGGCTAGCAGGACTCCGCGCCGGAGGAGGGCGGGGATGGAGTGCGATTTCAATTTCATCAAGTTCGGCTCCGTTTCAAGGCTCGAATTATTTATTTGCGCAATGTCGTTATTGTTTCACCGCCGACCGGGGCGTGGCAAGCAGAAAAGCAAGCTAATCGGCGGCGTCATGAGTCGGCCCTGCCTATTCCCGGAAGCGCCGCTCCATTTCCAGGCGCACTTCATTCAAAACGGAGTGCGCCGCGCGCAGGCGTCTGGGGCCGACGGCCCGCGCGAAATCGCCGTAGAGGCGACGTTCCTTGCGCAGCATGGCCAGCACCAGTTTACGACCGCTCGCGCTCAAGTCGTACAGTGGCGATTTTTCGCTGGCGGGATTCGGCAGGCGCTTCGTCAGGCCGCCGGCCAGTAAACCGTTCATTACCTGCTGGGTTCGCTGGCGAGTAACGGAGCGTTCCCGGGCCAGGGCGGGTACGGCCCGGGGGCCGTGGGACAATAGATCGAAAAGTATATTGCGTTCGGCCTCGGTGGTATCGCCTTCGCCGTGCATGCGGATTTCCGCTCGCCGAAACGCCTGAAACAGGCGCATGGTTTCATCCACCAGGTCTCCCATGGCGCGTATGCCGGCGTTTGCTTCAACGGATTTCTTTTTCTTCATGGTTTGGTACTCGGTGCATGTTTCCCGGGGCTGTTCGTGGAGAGTTCGTCATCATGGTAAATAGATTGTCATGATGACAGATAATTTGTCATGGCGATTGTTTTTTTCGGCTCAAGGGCTGCCGTGTTCGTTATTGTTTTGACCTTCCATCGGCGCGTTTCGTTTCTGGGGAAAGCGAGGAGGATACCGTAATGATTGAAGACAAGTACATGACCGTCAATAATATTCGTCTGCACTATCGCGATCTGGGGCCGGAGGACGGCGCACCGGTACTGCTACTCCACGGCTGGCCGACGTCGTCGTTCCTATGGCGCAATGTCGTGCCGGAAATGACCAAACATAATCGCGTACTCTTGCTGGATTTACCCGGGTTCGGTTTATCCGATAAATCTCCGGACATCGCCTATACCTTTCGCTTCTTTCAGAAGATCCTGGACGGGTTTCTGGAAAACCTGGGGATCGATAAAGTCGGCCTGGGCGTGCACGACCTGGGCGGCCCCGTCGGCTTGTACTGGGCGTGTAACAATCTCGAACGGGTCAGCAAGCTGGCTATCTTGAATACGCTGGTCTATCCCGAGATGTCCTGGGCGGTGAAGCTTTTTATTTTCATGACGAAGATGCCGCTGATCAATTCCCTGCTGGTGAGCCCCATGGGGCTTCGGTTCGCCATTGAGTTCGGCGTCCACGATAAACGTAAGCTAAAGCCCGACGCGCGCGAAGGTACGGCCGCGCCTTTCAAGACCGACGCGGATCGTCGGGCGCTTTTGAAGGCCGGAGGAGATCTTAATCCGAAGGGTTTCTTTCTCATGGCCAATCGCCTTCCGAAGTACACGGGCCCCGTGCGAATCATCTACGGCGCGCGAGACGGAATTTTGCCGGACATCGCCGAGACCGTCGATCGCTTGAAAAAAGATCTGCCTCAATCTCAGGTTACCGTGCTTCCCGATTGCGGGCACTTCCTGCAGGAAGAAGAACCCGAGCAAGTGGGGCGGCATCTGGCTGAATTCTTCGGAGCCTGACCCGCTCGGGGTAAATCATTCATACGATAAAGCGTAGAACGATATAGGGGACGAAATTGAAAACCGTGACGGCCAGTTTGTACAGAAGCATGCCGCCGTAGTGAATCGCGTCGAAACGTTCCCGGCTCAAGTGG
>CAZGYS010000583.1:2685-4500 GCA_964530305.1 uncultured Leptospiraceae bacterium | reverse complement strand
GTCCGGTTCGCGGGTCGGCCTGTACACATCGCCCCACCTGCACGACTTCAATGAACGCATTCGCGTGAATCGGGAACCAGCTTCTTTCGCCCATCTGGAACGGGCCTTGAATGAAGTCCGAACAATCGCGGAGCCGGGCGAACGGCGCTGGACCTATTTTGAAATCATGACCCTCATGGCCCTGCGTCATTTTCAGGAGCGCGAATGCGATGCGCTGGTCTTCGAGGCCGGCCTGGGAGGGCGATTGGACGCGACGCGCATGCTGCGACCGGGACTGGTCGTGTTGACCATCATCGAAGTCGAGCACGCGAAGGTGCTGGGGGAATCGCCCGAGAAAATCCTGCGCGAAAAGCTGGGCATCATCACGCCCGAGACCCGTCGCCTTTGCTGCATGCCCCAGCCTCATGTGACCGCGGACGAGATCGAGACCGCGGCCCGCGCCCTGAATCCGAATCTGGAAGTCGAGTTCTTTCAGGGCGAAATCACTGACGGCGACTACCTGGAGTTCAATCGCGCCTTCGCGCGTTTTTGTCTGGGGATCGCCGACACCGATAGCTTCGCCGCCTCCGGCGAGAACGATGTCGGCGGCCATGCGCCCCTGCCCGCTCCTCCCGGTCGCATGGAAAGCCGCACGGCCCGGGTCGGCGGCAAGTCCATGGCCTTCGTCTTTGATACGGCTCACAATCCGCCGGCTTTCCGAGCGGCCCTGAACTCCCTGAAGACCTCCCCGGAGTTTCCCGGCGCCGAGCGTTGCCTGCTGATCTACGGGATGCTGCCGGATCGCGATCCCCGGGATTGTATAAACGTGGCCGAAAAGGCCGGTTTTTCCCATATTATAGGCATTCGAGCGGATTTTCTGGGCGAACCGGCGCGGACAGCCCCGGACGCGAGCATGGCTCCGGGCGATTTTCCCGAGCTGATTCGCGCGCGGCGAGATGAAATTGATTTGATCATTATACTGGGTTCGCATCGAATATACGGAATCTATCAGGACCTTAGCAAAGGCGAAAACGGGGACGCACCTTGACGACGACATTGGAAACGAATATTTTTACGAAACGCCGCGAGCTCTTGCGCGAAAGCATGGCCGACGACTCGGTGGCCCTGTTCTTCAGCGCCACGCCTTCCATTCGCTCAAACGACGTGCACTACCGCTTTCGTCAGGACACGGACTTTCAATATCTTACGGGTTTTCAGGAAGAAGACAGCGTCCTGGTCATGGACAAGGACAAGACGCGCCTTTACTTGAGACCGAAGGACGAAGAGACCGAGATCTGGACGGGGCGCATGCTGGGCCTGGAGGCCGCCCGGGAGAAGCTGGACATCAAGGATACCAAGAGCATCACCGATTTTAATCGCGATTTGCCCCTGCTCCTGCGCAATCATTCCATCGTATACTACGACTACGGACGCGACGCGGATCGGGATCGCCGCGTCTTCGAGAACGCCGCCAATGTTCTGCGCCGCGCGCGCAAGGGCAACTACGGCCCGGCTCGCATTCTGCACCCCTCGGAAATCCTCCACGAAATGCGGCTCGTAAAATCGCCCGAGGAAATCGAACACCTGCGCGAAAGCGCGCGCATCACCGGGCGAGCCCACTCCCTGCTCATGGAGAAGGTACGCCCCGGTATGTTCGAGTACGAACTGGAAGCCATGCTCATGAATGAGTTTCGCCGGGACGACGCGGTGGAGGCCTATCCCTCAATCATCGCCGCGGGCGCCAATGCCTGCATTCTGCACTATACGGAAAACAATCAGCGCATCGCCGAAGGCGATTTGATCCTCGTGGACGCGGGCGCTGAAAAAAACTTCATG
>CAZGYS010000583.1:0-2654 GCA_964530305.1 uncultured Leptospiraceae bacterium | reverse complement strand
CGTCACGCGCACGTTTCCGGCCTCGGGAAAATTCAGCCCGGCGCAACGAACGATCTATGATCTGGTGCTGCGCGCCCAGGAAATCGCCATCGCCGCCACCGTGGCCGGTTCCTCCATGGACGCCGTGCACCGCGAAACGACCCGTGTCCTGGTCCAGGGCCTGCTGGATCTGGATCTCATGCGCGGCGATATCGACGAGATCATCGCGAAGCATGACAAGAAGGAGGCCGAGGACCGGGAGCTGGCGCGCAAGTGGGAGCGCCGCGAAGCGCCGGCGGATGATAAGAAGGAAGCGGACGACGGCGTGGCCGATTACAAGAAGTTCTACATGCACGGCACGGGCCATTGGCTGGGCGGCGACGTGCACGACGTGGGCGCCTATTGGAAGGACGGAGAGCCCCGGCCGCTGCAAGACGGCATGGTCTGTACGGTGGAACCGGGAATTTACATTGCGCCCGATAATGAAACCGTTCCCGAGGAGTTTCGCGGGATCGGAATTCGAATTGAGGACGACGTGGTCGTCAACGGCAATGAGCCGATCAATCTGACCGGCTTCATTCCCAAAAGCGTGGACGATATCGAGGCCTTGCGGCGGTAGTCGCCGCGGCGATGATTACTTCTTCGGAACGGTTACGTTCACGAACATTTTTTTGACGTGGAATTCTCCGGGTTCGTCTTCGCCCGGCTCTTCGAGTACAATACCCTTGATGCGCATGTTCTTGCCGTTGTAGAGATCCCCCAGCAGCCCGCGAATGCTGCCTTTCGTAATTCGATAGGTAACGCCCGCGCTGGTGGTAATCATGGGGGTCTTGCCGTCCTTGGAAATCACGCCGATGATCTGAGTAAGGGATTCCCCTTCTTTTTTGTCCTTGGATGAGCAGGCGGACAACAGCAGGACCGTCGCGGCTATGACAATCGCGCTGTACATGGATCGTTTCAATGACATTTAGTTCTCCTTATTATTTACAGCCTGTCCGCGCCGCGCCGGGGCGCGCAAGCCGGATTTCGCGCTTTCCCCCATATTAACGGGGATGTAACCCGCCCCCAATTCGTAGGATCTACATCACCCAATGTAGGATCTCCTACAACCCGGGACAATTTAGTCCTTGAAGGGGATCAATCGCCTCCGAACCCTGCCCGGAAAGGTACTCAATATATGTTTCAGGAAATACCCCTGCCCTTCAGCTTCCAGATGGGGAGCACCATGGTAACGGGCATATCGACGTTCAGCATCATGCTGGTGGTCGCGTTTTTGATCGGCTCCTGGCTGATTCCCCGAGAACTGGTCCGACGTGGATTGATTCCCGAGCACGCGGATTGGGCCATTCTGCTCGCCGTCGTAGGCGCCATCGTCGGTTCCAAAGTCGGCTTCGTCTTCGAAGTCTGGGATCAAATCTGGTTCGTCGACAAGAGCTTCGGCGATACCCTGTATCACGTATTATTCAAATGGGACGGGATGCGATTCAAGTATCCCGAAAATAAGAACATCATCGGCATGTGGGCCACCCTGTTCAATGGGGCCGGCCTGGTCTTCTACGGCGGGTTCGTCGTAAGTTTCGGCTCAATCTATATTTACCTTCGCAAGATGAATTTACCCGTGTGGCAATACGGGGACGCCTTCATGCCCGCGCTGGCGCTGGGCTATGCCATTGGTCGCCTGGGATGTCTGGTCAGCGGGGACGGTTGCTACGGACACGCGGCCGGCGTCAATATTCCCGGCCTGACCATGGTTTACGGGCCGCTGGATTTTCTCGTGGGCGCGGACGGAGTGCGTAAGTGGAACACGCCCGTTCAATCATCTCTCGGAGTCAATGTTTGGAATACTCCGGTCATGGAAGCCATCGCCTCCACGATCCTTTTCGTCATTTATATGAAATGGGCCCGTTTCAAGGGCTTTCGTCCCGGCATGCTCGTGGCGATTTTCCTCATGTGGAACGGATTGGCCCGCTTTTCCGTGGAATTCCTACGTTTGAACGACGCCGTGATCCCGATCCTCCAGGCGCCCGAGGTTTCGGTAGCCGCGCGTTATACGAAGAACGGCCTGGAGAACTGGCATTGGTACGGCATCACCCAATCCCAGTTGGTGGCGCTCACGATTTTCTCCGCCGGTGCCCTCTGGATCTATCTGGGCAAACTATACATCACGGACGGTCCGAAGGGTTCGGCCGCGAACTGGCGGGACCAGGACGGTGACGCTCCCGAGGTCGACGCCGATGCGGCGGAACCTACCGCGGGCGAGGCGAAACAAGCCGGAGGCGGCGGTAAACGTAAAAAGAGACGGCGACGTTGAGGATTTCTTTTTATATTCCTTGCCATGTTCAAGGAATGCTTAACGGCGCTCACGGTAGTACCTGCCCTGAGCGCGCTGCTCGCCTGTGGTGAACGCGCGGGCGCCGCGGACCGAGACCCCGTTCCCGAACCGGGCGCGCCCGTCTTTCGAATCGGTTTCGGTTCCTGCCTGCATCAAAGTCGCCCTCAGCCCATCTGGAAACCCGTACTGGCGTTGAAACCGGATGTCTTCGTTCTGCTGGGAGACAATATCTACGCGGACACGAATTCCATCGCCGTAAAGCGCCGCGCCTACGCGAAGCTGGCTCGCCAGCCCGGCTTCGCGCAACTGCGTAAAACCACGCGCCTCATCGCCACCTGGGACG
>CAZGYS010000582.1:0-4506 GCA_964530305.1 uncultured Leptospiraceae bacterium | reverse complement strand
GCTCGGGCGAAATCTAGCGCAGGTAGTACCAGCAGGAGCCGGCCCACTGGGGCATGGTATTGGTTTCGCGCTGCATCTTGATGCCGTCGCGTTCGTGATTGACCCAGTCGGGCAGCGTGGCCAGGGGCGATTCGCCGGTGTCCGCCGGTTGAAAGTTGTCGGACTCGGGCAAGAGCAGGGGCAAATCGCCGTCGGCTTCGTGGTACATTTCCCCGTTCGGTCCGAAACTTACGGGCACCGGTTCGCCCCAGTAACGCTGACGCGAAAACAGCCAATCGCGCAGCTTGTAATTAATCTTGCGTTCGCCCTTGCCGCTCTGTTCCAGGTGGTCGATCATTTTGGCGATGGCCTTGGGCGTGGGCAGGTCGTTAATGATATCCGAATCGAAGTTCTTGCCTTCGCCGGTAAAGGCCTGGTTTTTTTTCCAATCGTCGTTTTTGGCTTTCGCCGGTTGCACGACGTACTTGATGGGCAACTCGAAGGTCTTCGCGAAAGCGAAGTCACGCTCGTCGTGAGCGGGCACGGCCATGATGGCTCCGGTGCCGTAACCCATGAGCACGTAGTCGGCAATCCAGACGGGAACTTTTTCTCCCGTGAGGGGATGTTCCACGAATCCGCCCGTAAAAACGCCTGTTTTTTCGGCTTTTTCGCCCTGTACCTGGCGTTCCAGGTCGGACTTCAAGCGCGCCGCTTCGATGTATTCCTGGACGGCCTGCTTTTGATCCGCGGTGGTAAGTTTTTCAACGTATTCGTGTTCGGGCGCCAGCACCATGTAAGTCGCGCCGTAGAGCGTGTCCGGTCGCGTGGTAAAAATGCGCAGCTTGTCCTCGGTGGGTTTTTCGCCGGAGTCGAGCAAGGCGAAGTCCACTTCCGCGCCCTGGGAACGACCAATCCAGTTTTTCTGAAGTTCCAGCGTGCCGGTAGGCCACTCTACGTGCTTGAGATCCTCGAGCAGGCGTTCGGCGTAGGCGGTAATGCGCAGCATCCACTGGCGCATGGGACGGCGTTCGACGGTGTAACCCTTGCTTTGCCATTCCTCCACTTCCTCATTGGCCAGCACCGTGCCCAGGCCCGCGCACCAATTCACGGGGATGTTGGCGATGTAAGCCAATCGCCTGGAGTCGATGTACTCGTTACGCTCCTTCTTCTTGTCGTCTCCTTGAAGCTCGGCCGGAATTTCCAGCTCCGCGATGGGGCGCGCCTTGCCCGCGTCTTCGTCATACCAGGAATTAAAGATGCGCAGGAAGATCCACTGGGTCCATTTATAATAGTCCGGATTGGTCGTGTTGATTTCGCGCTCCCAATCATAGGAGAAACCCAGGGCCTTCAACTGGCGGCGAAAGTTGTTGATGTTCTTGGCCGTGGTTTCGGAGGGATGGATGCCGGTCTGCATGGCATGGCGTTCCGCCGGCAGTCCGAAGGCGTCCCAACCCATGGGGTGCAGTACGTTAAAGCCCTTCATGCGCTTGTAGCGGGCGATGATATCCGTGGCCGTATACCCCTCGGGATGGCCTACGTGCAGCCCGGCGCCGGAAGGATAGGGAAACATATCCAGGACATAGTACTTGGGGCGGTCCGATTCCGTGCCCGTACGGAAGGTTTTGTGCTCCTCCCAGAAGTCCTGCCACTTGCTTTCGATAGCCTTGAAGGGATAACTCATGGTCGGACAAGGCCGGTAAAAGGCCCAGGCCGGCCACTCTTTTTAAGGGTCGCTCCCGGCTGAAAAAAGTGAGAATGGCGGGGGCCGGCGCCGTTGACGAGTTAAGGGCGAGATACCGGAACCGGGCGCGTCCTTGAGGAAGTAGCATGAGTATCAGATGGAAGCCGGGTATCAGGGAAGGACTTGTCCAGGGAACGATTGCCCGGAGCCCGCGGCTGTTGCCGCCGGCGGCGTTGTTGTTTCTGTTGTGCGCGGGCTGTATCGTCCCTTCTTATCCCTACAGAATCGCCTTGAACACCCTGCCGGAAAACCCGCGCATCTTATTGCCGGCGCCCACGCCCCGGGCGGACGGTACGGCGAAGGTGAAGTTCAGCGATCCCTATCTCGTGGACACCATGCTCTTCGATGATTGGAAGCAATTCGAAAAATCCCTGCGAGAGCGATGGCGCAATCGCGTTCGGGAGATAAAATCCGTTAAGACGGACCGGCGCCCGGTCAAGTACGTAAGTCTGGTTTCCAACCGGCGAAATCTCAATACCGTGCAATTGGCGCGCAACCCGTACGCGGCTCTGGGCGTGCCGGGCGAAGGTAATGTGTATCGAGTCGATCGGAAGGCGGTCTTGCGATTACTGGCCGACCATCCCGCGGACCTGGTGATCGTTCCGTTTTTCTGGGTTAAGAATGTACTCGCGGGTCCGGTCTTTCGAGAAGGCACGAATCTTTTCTGCCCGCAACAAAAATACAGCGCCGTGCACCTGGAATATCTGGTCCTGGACGGGCAGGGTGATCTCATCGCGGCCACGCCGGACTTCCGTCATTGGCATCGTTCCTATCCGGTGTTTCTAAATCGCTTCGTTTCCGTGGGTTTTCGTCGGTGTCGAACAGCCAACATGCCCGCCGTCGATTACAGCCAGGCCTTCGAGGCGATTTACCAATTAGAAGGAGTTATCCGATGAATGCAAAAACGATTCTGCGTTTCGCGTTACTGGTTTTGGCCCCGGCGGTTTCGCAGGCATGTCTTACCATCATACCGGGCAGCAGTACTCAGACTCTGCCGTTTCGAAGTAATGTTAAGGACGTGAAGGTCGATTACCTGCACGGCGGCGAAAGCTTCGGTTCGACCCGCGCGAATGAAACGGTGGAAGTGCCCCGTCGCTACGTGATCCTGCGTTTCTCGAAACCGGGATATCACGCCGAGTCCCGGATCCTGCCGGCGGCTACCAGCGTTTCGAGTGGTCGCGCCTTCGCCTCGTGTTTGTTGAGTATTCCCACTTTGTTCAACGGGTTTCTCATCGATACCCTGACGGGGCGATTGAACAGTCGGTCGGAAAAGCCCATTCGTGTGCATCTGGAACAAGTGGAACGCCCGGACCGATAGACGCTCCGAACGCGGCGAGTTTGCGGCGATTTTTTTCTTTTTTTGAGGGAACCAATCGCCGCCGAACTGAATCTTACGGTTGTCGGCCGGGGTTTGTGTCCCGAAGAATCACAAAAAAAATCGTGCAAAAAATGACCGGATTCCTGTTATAATCTCCGGGCCCTTCCCGTCCACAATGGGACCGCCGTGTTCCGGGAACCCCGCCAGGAGGAAAATCCATGAAATCCGCTCTGAATTATCGTAAAATCGCCCTGGGGCTTGTTTTGCCCCTCACAATGGCGCTTCTAGCCGCCAACTGTAAACAAGAGGATGACGACAGTGGTCTGTTCGGCCTGGCCCTGCTGGCCGCGGCATCCCAGTCGACCCCCATCTACGCCGGATTCGCCGACGTGCCTGCTTCCATCAGTGCTACGGCCACCAATACCGGCACTTCCGCCTTCTCCACTTCCACGCAGGCCCTGGATGTGTCCGGCAACAGTGTTCTGGAGCCCATCACGGCCGTGTACAATCCCGTACGCTCTTCCATTAAGTTGAACCGTGATATCGTCTTCAGCGTGGGCGAACTCGTGCAGGCCTTGAAGGGTTTCGATCCGGCCGGACAGGTGGTCGAGAGCACCACGACCTGGTCGGGCCAGGCGGCGAAGATCAAATACCAGGCGGATACGACCTTCGGCGAAGGCGGACGTAAATTGGAAGTCTGGTGGAACAATGCCCCGGCTCCCTACGGCAGCCTCAAAGCATTTGAAATCGTCTTTCGTGATTTGAACAGCGGCAACGAGTCCACGCAGGATATCAACGGCGTTGCCTGGGGGCGCTTTCTCCAGGGCGATAACGCCACCCTGGGAATCGCCCATGTGGATTTCGATTACACCGCGTCCACGGGCCTGAAGACCCTTGCGGTAATTCTCCAGGGCACGAATGTTACCGGCACCACGGACAACGCTCATTTTTACGTTCGCGTGGAGAACGGCATCACCACCATGGACGGCACCATCACCGCCAAGGCCTATACCGAGAACGTGAGCAACTCCACGTCCAGTCGCGCCTATGTCTTCGCCGCGGCGGGGAGCGATACCCTGGGACGAGCCGTGGTGAAAGCCGCGTTTCCTCTGTCCACCAGCACCGACACCGCGGACGCAACCGTATACGGTACCGGTCAGTTGAGTTCCTTCAGCGAAATTTACACCGACTGGATTCTCTCCAACTCGACCGCATTTTCAACTTTGACTTCCACGGGGCTTGGAGCATGCACCAGTTTGAGCGCGCCTTCGAGTTCGAATCCCACCAGCACCTCGGGTTCCACCGCCGCGCAATTACAGTCCTGCCTGGATGCGGTCAACGCGGCCAATGCCGGCGCCGCCAACAGTTTCTACTACATTACCCAGATTCAGAACTCGGGTTACTACACCTATGGCAATGGCGTGGCCACATTGCAAGCGGTGGGTTCGGCGCCTACGGGCGATACGTC
>CAZGYS010000581.1:0-4521 GCA_964530305.1 uncultured Leptospiraceae bacterium | reverse complement strand
CGGACCATTTGAAATCCGCGGACTTCTTTCTCGTTTCACGACATCCTCGCGCCATACTGGAAATTCTTTCCACCCGGCCGGTGGGCTCCCAATACGAAATTAAGGGTCGCTTGACCATCCGGGGGCGTTCCCAACCCGTCAAGTTTCGCGCCCGCGTCGAGTTTCCTCCGGGACGATTCGTCGCTCGGGGAAAAATTCGTATCGATCGAACTCGTTTCGGCTTGCGCTATCGCTCCGGACGTTTCTTTCCCACTCTCGGCGATAAACTCATTAAGGATCATTTCGATCTGAATTTCAAGATTCAGGGTCGGGTCCGGGCAAGTACATCCGCAAGATAGGAGTCGTCCATGCGAATCGCCTCAATTGTTTTCGTTCTGACGTCGATTTGTTTTCCCATGGCCGAAGAACTCCGGGCTCAGCCGGCGGTTCGGGGCGATTTCGAGAAATTACCGGTAAAGGTCCGGTTGGAGTATCGCGGCGGCTTCGTGGGCGGCATGACTCCGGTGAGCGACGCCGCTGCCCTGTTCCTGGACGATACCTTGAACACGGCTCTGCAAACGGCCGTAGGACCCGTACTGGGTACGCCCCTGGACGCATTGTTTCTGGAACCCGATACGAGCCTCAAGACCGCGGCTTATGAGCAATTTTTCAAGGAGAACTTGGCGGCGGCTTTTGCACCTCTGGATCCGCTGTATCGCATGCGAAGTTTGAATTCCCTGGAAGACGTGCTTACATTCAATGGGGACGGTTCGTCCGTAAAGGGAGATATGGGCACACTCAACCTGGAGTTGCCGGTGATTCTCAAGGAATTGGATACGTTGTTGTATCTTAGCTTCAGCGCGCGAAATACGACCCTGGTTTTCAATCGGGCTCCCTTTCCCGCGGGGGAGGATCAACGCACGTATCATCTGGAAGACTACTACATTGACGCGGGTTTCTATCGAGACCTGAGTAGCCGCTGGTATTATTTCATTTCGTTCTCGGCGAATCTGGGGCGCGAAACCGGCGCCGACTCGGGAGACGGTTTCTTCGGTGAAGCTACGGCCGGCGTAAATTATTCCGCCGCTGAATCCCTGCAATTCGGGTTCGGCATTACTAGTTCACGCTCCTTCGGCGAAGCGCTCGTATTTCCTTACTTTACCTTCTATTGGAATTTCGATGAAGATCATGAAGTGGAGCTGATTTTACCAACGAAGCTGGAATATCGTTACTGGTTGAATTTTCGCTCCCATGTCGGATTTGGCGGCGAATGGGACGGCGGTCTGAACGTACTTCGCGGACCTGATCAGCAAATCGTCTGGAACAGGGGCGACGCCTACCTGGTTTTCGAATACGCATTCTCGGAGCTCTTCAAAATCCGTTTCAAGGGCGGTTATAATGTTTATGGGCAGTATGATTATTATCGCGATGGAATTCCGTATCATTCGCATTCCGGCGGCGAAGGGCCCTTCGCGAGCGTGGGCCTGCACTTCGAATTCTAATCCCCGGCAGTGAACATGTGCGCCGCCAGCGCCAGGCTGGTTTCCATCTTGAAGTAGCCGTTGTAACCCAGGGTTCGCAGATAGCCGTCCACGGGTTCGCTGGGTTCGCACAGAACCACCCGGCGACGTTCGCTTGCCAGGCGATCATGCAGTTCGATCAAGAGATTGAGGCCGACGTTATTGATGTACTTTACCTCCGAGAGCAGGAAGATCACGTCGTAGCGCAGGGTTCCGTCGCGAAGCAATTGGCGAAACGCATCGCTTACCCTGGGAGCGTTGAACTCGTCCAGCGACGTATTGAAATGCAGCACGGAGATTTCGCCCGTGCGTCCGTCGATGATCTCGTGGTCCAGCACATAGCCCCGCTTCGCGCGCTTCTCGGCCGGCACGTCCCGGTTGCGTCGTTCCTGGGCCTGCTGAATCAAGCGCTCAAGGCGATGCAGGTCGATGGGTTTGAGGAGAAAATCGAAGGCGTCTTTCTTCATGGCCTGCACGGCCGTCTGAATGTCCGCCTTACCGCTGACGAAGATCACCTGGGCCGCGGCGTTCAGGGACTTGATGCCCTGCATGAGCTGAATGCCGTTCATGCCCGGCATGCTGTAGTCCGTCACCACCACCATGGGTTTCTTACGGCGATAGATATCCAGCGCCTCCCGGGGATCGGTGGAGGAGAGTACGTCGTATCCCTTGCGGGATAAATACACCGTGAGTTCGCCGCAAATTTCCAGTTCATCATCGACTACTAATAGCAAATTGTCCTCCATTCAATCGCCTCCCGCCGCCAGACGGCTCTTGAGCTGAGCGATTTCGCTTTTCATTTCTCCACGTTCCAGGGCCATGCGCATGGTGTGGAGCAACATGAATAAGTCCACGGGTTTGTGCATGAAGGTGTAGGCGCCCTTGCGCAACATGTTAAGGCCTTCATGATTGTCGATGGTGCCGCTGATGATGATGACCTGCATCTCGGGATTACGCTTCCTGATTTCGTCCAGCACCGCGCAGCCCTTCATGCCCGGCATCTTAACGTCGCAGATGACGATACCGGGATTGACGGCGTCGAAGAGCATGAGGCCTTCCTCCGGGCGGGAGGCGATGACCGGTTCAAAGCCCTTTCGGCGCAGAAACACTTGCAGTTCCTGAAGAATGGCTACGTCGTCGTCGATGACGAGTACGCGAACGGCCTGATCCGTCGCCGTCAAGCGCGGACCTCCGGCAGGCGAATGGTAAAAACCGTGCGATTGTCGTCGCTACGAGCACTGATGACGCCCCGGTGGTCGCGAATGATGCCGAAGCTGAGCGAAAGCCCCAGTCCCATGCCGCTGCCGACTTCCTTGGTCGTATAAAAAGGTTCGAACATGCGTTCCAGTACGTCGTCCGATATACGGGGGCCATTGTTGGCGATTTCGTAAATGACGCGATCATTCTCCGCGAACGTACGCAGGTCCAGTCGCCGGGGGCGATTTTCCGGCAGTTCCGAAAGCGCGTCCCGGGCATTGATGAGAAGATTGATGAAGACCTGTTCCAGGCTGTACTGATGGCCCATGACGGGGCGAAGGTCCTCCGCGAAATCGGTCGTAACCTGGACGGCCTGTACTTTTAATTGCTGGCCCAGTAGTCCGATGGCTTCGCGCAGCGGACGATTCGCTTCCAGTTCACCGTAGGAATCGCCCGACTTATGACTGAAAACCCGAAGATGATTGATCACGGAACCGGCCCGCTCCACCTGGGCGATGATCTTACCCGAGCGCTCCAGTAGAAACTCGTCGTCGTAGTCCGATTGAACGACGGAGTCCTGAATCAACTGAGCGGCCATCTTGACCACGTTCAAGGGCTGGCTTAATTCATGGGCCACGCCCGAGGCCATCTCTCCCATGGTGGCCATCTTCGCCGCCTGCGCCAGTTGTTGTTCGATGGCGCG
This sequence comes from uncultured Leptospiraceae bacterium, assembly GCA_964530305.1. GTDB lineage: Bacteria > Spirochaetota > Leptospiria > Leptospirales > Leptonemataceae > CAZGYS01. The sequence goes on along the minus strand of CAZGYS010000581.1, from coordinate 1,122 downwards.
TTTTTCGGTTATGTCCTCCACGGAGGCCACGACGCCGGTAATTTCGTCATTGTGCACTATGGGCGCCAGACCCAGGTTCACCAGCATGGTTCCGCCGTCCTTGCGCAGGAGTTTTTCCTCCATGAGGACGCGTTCGGCCTGACCGGCGCTCAATTTCTGAAAGTGCATGCGTAGAATACGATACACCTGCGGCTCGAAAAGTACGGCGAAGGTCTGTCCCATGAGTTCATCCGGCTGATAACCGGAAAGGGCCAGCGTTGCCTTGCTGACGAAGGTAAAGTTACCGTCCATGTCGAACGCCCAGACCGAGTTGGACGTGCTTTCCATGACGCTGTTGATGAATTCATTCTTGCGCGTAAGTTCTTCCTGGGCCTGCTTGTGCTCGGTGATGTCCCGCACGACCACCAGCACTTCGCCTTCGCCGCTGACGACGACGCGGGCCTCGTAGTCCCGGGGGCCGCTTGCCAGGGGCAGGCGATACTCGTACATCTGCATCTCGCCGGTTTCCAGCGCGCGATGGATGCTGCTCATTTCCCGCTCGGCGATTTCGGCCGGCAGGAGTTCCCGCGCGGTGCGCCCGATGGCCATCTGGCCTGGAATGAACAGGTCCGAACCGTCCCGCGCGATGTAGTCCAGGTAGCGGCCGTCCCGGTTCATGCGAAACAACAGATCCGGCGAAGCGTCCAGGAAGGCCCGGAAGCGGGCTTCTCCCACGGCTTCGCGATCCGCTTCTTGAACGCGTACGTAGAGTCGTCCGTCTCCCATGCGGGCGTTCCAGGAGAAATCCCGGTATTCATAGCCGATGCGAATCCGACATTCGAAGGTAATTCCGCCTTCGCCCCGGGCAATCAACGCCTCCAGTTTATCCAGGGCCTGGCGCGATTCCCGCGGGTGCAGGGTTTCAATAAGCTTGTATCCGGGACCCCGGGCCGTACCCAGGGTTTCCTCCCAGGCATGGTTGACCGAAACGACGCGCAGGTTCGTATCCAGCACGCAAAGGGGATCCGGGACGTGATTAAGGGAAGGCTCCGTCATTTTCTTTTCAAGGCGATGGGTTTGCATGACAGGTTACGGCAAGTAATTAAAAAAAACATCTATTTTTTAATTTTCATTCGTATCATT
>CAZGYS010000580.1:0-4523 GCA_964530305.1 uncultured Leptospiraceae bacterium | reverse complement strand
ACATCGCCATCGGTAACGCGGTGGGTTCCAACATCTTTAATGTCTTCTGGGTGCTGGGCCTCAGCTCGGTGATTCGACCCTTGCCCTACAACCCGGCCAGCAACCGGGATGTTTTCATGGCCGCCGGCGCCAGTCTCCTGCTCATGTTGTTCCTCTTCGTGGGCAAGCGGCGCGTATTGCAGAAATGGCAGGGCGCCTTCTTCCTGATCCTCTACGCCGTCTATATAACTTATCTGGCCGTGGGCGGGAAATAGTCTTCGTGCAGTCGGTTTGATTTCAGACCGGAAACAAAATATAAAAGTTAGTCAAAAGCTAATCCAGCAGTTCTTATCCATCGGAGCCTGAGTGTGATTTTCAAGAATCCGAAACTTAATACCAAACCATCGCGGGGGATGCACTTTCGCGCCGGCCGATTTTTTCTATTGTTCGCCGCCGTCGTCGCGCTGACGCCCCTGGCCTTGCAGGCCGCGCCCGCGGGTGGAGCCATGCCGGCCGTCTGGTCCGTGATTCCCTTCGTGTTGCTGTTGCTGGCAATCGCCGTATTGCCCATCGTGACGCCCCACTGGTGGCACAACAACTGGAACAAGCTGATTCTGGCCCTGGGTCTGGGCGTACCCGTGGCGATTTACCTGCTCTTCATCGGGCAGGGCGGTCGTCTGATGCACCAGCTGATCCTGGATTATATACCCTTCATCACGCTTCTGGGCGCCCTGTACTATATCAGCGGCGGCATCGTCATGCGCGGCGATATCGAGGCGACGCCGGTCAACAATACCATGTTCCTCATCGTGGGTTCCGTGCTGGCGTCCTTCATCGGAACCACGGGCGCTTCCATGCTCCTGATTCGCCCCCTGCTGCGAACCAACGCGGATCGTAAGCACGTCATGCACACCGTGCTCTTCTTTATCTTTTGCGTTTCCAATATCGGCGGCGCCCTCACGCCCCTGGGAGACCCGCCGCTGTTTCTGGGATATCTCAAGGGTGTTCCCTTTACCTGGACCTTCAAGCTGACGCCCCACTGGCTGTTCACGCTGTGTACGCTCCTGTTGATTTATCTTATGTGGGACCTGTGGGCCTGGCGCCGCGAGGATCCCGCCGCCCGACGTCGAGACCTGCGAGAGCAGCGGCCCATCTCCATGTCCGGTTCGCGCAACTGGCTGTTTCTGCTGGGCGTGATTCTAACCGTTGCTTTCGTTAATGAGCAGTATGAACCCTTTCGCTCCCTGATCAAATCCAATGAATACTGGAAGCTGATTCAGGTGCCCTTCATGCTGGGCATGATTGCGCTTTCGAAGTTCTTCACGCCCATTGAACTGCGCGAAGAGAATCGCTTCAATCTACATCCCATTCAGGAAGTGGCCTTCTTGTTCGTGGGAATCTTCGCCACCATGATTCCCGCCGTGGTTCTGCTGGAAGCTCGCGGTTCGGAGCTGGGTATTACTTCACCCATTCAGTACTTCTTCGCCACGGGTATTTTCTCCAGTTTCCTGGACAACGCGCCCACCTATCTGGTGTTTCTGGCGTTGGCGCAGGGTAAGAATTCGGTCATGCATGTCGTGCAGAACATGGAGATCATCCTCATCGCCATCTCCACGGGCGCGGTTTTCATGGGCGCCAATTCCTATATCGGCAACGCGCCCAACTTCATGGTGAAGGCCATCGCCGAGGAACAGGGCGTCGACATGCCTTCCTTCGGTAAATACATCGTCTATTCGGCCTTGATACTCGTGCCCGTCTTTTTCCTGATGTGCCTGATCTTCCTGATTTAATCGGGAAGGTTAAGGACGGCGCCGCGGCCGGGTATGAAGAAAAGAATGAGCAAGGCCCGTCGGCATGTCCGGGGCCTGTTGAGTTTTGTGGCGACTTTTCTGGTCGTCTTCGTGCTCCTGGACACGCTGGTCTTTCGCGGGCTGGTTTGGCGCGTGCCCGATGAAACCGCCTGGGAAAGCGAACCCCTGTACTCCTTCGAGCATCGCATGCGGGCCCTGGAGCGTTCGGACAAGCCCGCCGATGAGTTTCGCGTGCTGGTCATCGGTAGTTCCATCGCTACTTACTCCGTACTGCACCAACGCCTGGAAAAAAAACTAAACGCGTTAATGGCCGGGCCCCGCCACGCGCGAGTCTATATGCTGGGGCGACAGGGTTCCAATGCCCTGCAGATGCTGGCCCTGCAGGACCGCTTCCATGCCCTGAAGCCGGACCTTGTCATCTGGCCCGTCAACTTCGTGGACTTTCGCCTGGAGCGTCCCTTCGTGCCCGATGTCCGCAACGCCGTCAAGCGAGGCGTCGCGCCCCGGGAGGCCTACGCCCGGGATCTTTTAAAGAGCGACGAGTTTCGCGTCTTTTCTCCCCTGGGGACTCTGCGTTGCTGCTCGGAATACCTGGATCTGAACGGTAAGGCGACCATGCTCCTATCCTGGATGGTGGCGGCGTATCGCTATCGCGATATTCATCGCGTGGGTATCAAACGCGCTCTCTATAATCGCACTCGCTCCGGACGCTCCTATCTGAACTACGCGGGCGGCGCCGTCGGCGGCGGCGGCGTAACCCATCGCGGGCGAGTCGGGCGCGAGTTTTCCCTGATGATCACGCCGCGGCTGAAGGATAAGGGTCTGTATTTTCAGGCTCCCGACGCTCTCTTTAAAAAGCCGGGCCCGGTGCGATTGACCTTGACCCTTCATGACGGGAAATCGCCGGGCGCGAAACCCCTTGAGACGCGCGTGATCCGATTAAAGCCCGGCTGGCAGAGAGTGAAAGTGGCGGGTAGTCCGGGCCAGATCCTGCGGGGCCGCATGCAGCGTGCCTATTACTCCGAACTCAAGGCCGATGATCTAACCTTGCGCCTCGCTCGCAATACGGGCGCCGGCCCGCGCGCGGGCCTGTCGGATCTGCGCGAGCTTCGCCGGGAGGATTTGAACTATGCCTCGTATTCGGACGCGGAGTATCGCGCTTCTTTTCGGACGCGCATCCTGCGCTTCAATCGCGCCGGCATGGAATACCTGCATGCCCTGCGTCTGGCCAAGGGTGAATGGTCCCGGCGAAAATTCGATCCGTCCCTGCCCAGCCTCCAGGCGTTTACGCGTTTTCGCGCGCGTTCCGCGGCGGCGAAGGTGCCCCTGGTGGTCTTCAATATTCCCGAGAATCCCTTGAGCCTGGAATGGTACGGCGACTCAAATTGGTACGGCGATTTCGTGAAATTCCTGAGCCGCCCGTCGCGGGGTTTCCTGTTTTTCGATCTCCACGACCGCTTGCCCATGGGCGATTTCTACGACTACCACCACCTCAGTTTCCGGGGCGCGGACAAAACCACGTCCCTGCTGGCCGAAAAACTCAAAACCCATCCTTCCTTAAAGTACATAACCCGCCCCCCTTGAGGGCGGGATGATTCTTTCGCGGAGATGGGTGGGCGGGACTTTTTCGTAGACTCGGCGAGCGACGGTGGCGCGGAGTATAGCATACTTTTTTTGAAAAGTCAACCGAAAACCCGGCCGCCGATTTTGGGTACATATCAGCCACCGTTCATTTATAATAACCCGGCGTTGCTAGATGAGCTCGGCCTGCTCGGCGCGTTCGAAGAGAACGCGAATGGCTTCGCGGCCGGTGTCGCCGGGGTCCTCGGAGTAATCGTTTACGTAGAGATCGATATGTGATTGGATTACGTCGTTCTCGATGGCCTGCGCATGTTCCTTGACCCAGGCGCGACTATCGCCCGGCGCGCGCCAGGCCATGCGCAGGCTTTCGCGTATTTTTTCCTGAATCAGTTCTTGCACGTCTCCGGGAACATCGCGCCGAACGGCGATGCCGCCCAGCGGGATGGGCAGTTTCGTATCGCCCTCCCACCATTCGCCGAGATCCATAATCGACTTCAAGCCCAGGCCGGCGAAGGTGAAACGCTCCTCGTGAATAATGACGCCGTAGGCGGCCTGGCCGCTCAAGAGCGAAGGCATGATGCGATCATAGCGCGTCGGCTCGAAGCGAATCTTGTTCAGGTCGACGCCCGCGGCAGCCAGGCGCAAACGCAGTAATAAATTAGCCGTGGTCCAGCGTCCCGGTATGAGCACGCGATCGATACGCGTCGGGTCGGCGCGAACGGCCTCGGGGTCGACGTCGGGACCGCCGATCAGAATGGGGCCGCAACCCTGGCCCAGCGCTCCTCCCGCGTCCAGCAGGCGATACTCGTCGCGCAGGCGGGCGATGGCGTAGTAGGAAAGTTTGGTCACCGCGTGGCGTTGCTCCTCGATGGCGCGGCGATTCAATTCCTCCACGTCCTCCAGGTGCAGCTTCAGTTCATGGCCCAGAAAACCGGGTTGGATAAACCGATGAAAAATAAACGTATCATTGGGGCAGGGCGATATGGCCAGATCCAGTTGCATGTGACCGAGAAAATTCCCCCGGGCCACGACCGCAAGGCAATCGTCAACCCCCGGTTTCGCGTTTTGCCAGTCCCTGGAAGACCGTTTGCTCCAATCGCCTGACGGCTTCCGCCCGCGCATCGTCGCCGGACTCATGGAAGGGGCCCATGA
>CAZGYS010000579.1:0-4547 GCA_964530305.1 uncultured Leptospiraceae bacterium | reverse complement strand
GTTCCCGAGTATCGCGCCATGTTCGGCATGTCCGACACGGTGCTGAAAACCCTGAGCGGCAACCAGTACGGGGAAGCCCAGTTCGAAATGTATCTGCGATTGGTGCATCTGGAACGGAATCCGAAAATCTTTCACCCTTCGCGGGAAGTCTCCCTGGAGGACGAGGTAATCGAGCGCGAGCGCGATTTGATTCACGACCTGTTGAGTAAGTTAAGGACGGGTCGCCCGGATCTGACCGAGCGCTATGAGCGGGAAGGCTCTTCGACCCTGCCGTCCATTCGCATCAATGAACCAGTGAGCGGCCTGTAAGGAAGCATGCCGTTTTTCGGTAAACAGAACGTCCTGCTTCTGAGCCTGGACGATTGGGGCGACACCACCTTTCGTCGCTTTCGCGAGCTCGTTCACCAGGAGTTTCGTCCGGCGGAGCGGACGCTGGTCTTCGAGGCCGCGGACGTGGCGGAGCTGGTCGGCGCGGAGACCTATGATCGTCTACTGGATCAAATCCAAACCCTGAAGGAATACGATACGCTGCCCCTGCGGGTGGAAATATGCCTCAGCTTGACCCGGGCCGAGGAAATTACGAAACGGCTGGCGGCCATTGCCGGCGTATTGCGATTGCTCGAACGACGCAATACTCTTTCGCGCGTGCGCATCGCCCTGTATATCATGCTCACGTCGGACCTGGAGCAGTATCTGGGTGACGCCGGCGAAACCTCGGAAGCGAGCGTCCTGTTCGGTCTACTTGAGAAGCTGGAGCATGGGGCCCTTACCGCGGGCGGCGTCGATTTGAACGAATTGCGCGCCTTCGCCGCGGACGCGATTCCACCGGATGAAAAAAATCCGCGCACCATCGGCCGGGTCATGAACGAAGTCTATCTGCTCACCGTGCCGGCGGACGTGGACCCTTACGCGCCCGAGGAAGCCGATCGCGTCGCGCAGAAAATCTTTCAGGAACTGGCTCACCCCGAGTTGCGTCTCACGCGCTATCGGGGTTATGTCGACAATCTACCGGTCGTGCTTCCCGATGGAGGCGAATCGCGGGGACGTCTGCCCATGTACGCCACCTTCGCCGTGGCCGCGGTGCAAAAACCGCTCAACTATCTGGCTCGCTATTTCAAATTCGAATCCCTGCTTAACTTCTATGATCAGTACGTGCTGGGCGGCGATTTCGATATTCGCGAGCTCATGGGCGCGAAGGGCGAATGGCGCGGGCGCGATGATTCCCGCCGCCTGGCCATGCGGCGTTCCGAGCTGGAGCGTTTGTTTTCGCGCCTGGGATTCGAGGCCACCGAGGAGTTCAGTCGAGTGACGCCTCCGGAATCGGCCGCGGAGCAGGACCAGCCGCTGTTCAGCATGGACTTGAGTCGCATGGTCGAGGGCTGTTATCATTTTGAGATTCGGGAATTATTCCTGGAGGCCTGGTTCGAACGCGATCCTTACAATCCGGATATTCTGACCAATATCGAGGAGTTTGAGGCGGTCTACGAGGAGTTTCTGAAGGAATTCATGGCGCGGGCCGACGTTCGGGCGCGGGTGGACGCTCGGATCGAATACGAGTTTCAAGCGCTTGAGGAAATGCTGCGCGAAGAAGCCGAGGAGCTGGGCGAACGTTGCCGTCGGGGATTGACCTTCGCCGATCTGGACGGCCTGCTGCGCGATTTCGCGGGAACCATGCTTGCCTGGTTGCGATTCGATCCGGAGGAATACCGGGCTCTCGTCGCGAAGGCCGAAAAAGATCTACAATACCATTCCCAGCCCTGGTCTCGGCGCGGGGCCTTCGAGGATCTGGCGCCCCATACGCCGGCGGAGCAACGAGTTGCTCCCGGGAGCCGAAGTGAAAACGAAACCCAGGCCGATCCGAGCGAAGGCGAAGCGGATTCCCCGGGTGGCGAAACAAAGGATGAAATCGCGGACAAGGAGCCTGAAGTCGACGCGAAGGGCGAGCCCGAAATCGCCGCGAATGCTTCGGAAGCGGAGGATAAGGGCGCCGAAAGCGACGTCGGCAAAGACGGGAGCGAAGGCGTAATCAAAGGCGTGGACGAAGCCGCGACCGACGACGCGGAAAAAGACGAACTGGAAGTGGTCGAGGAAGAAGATGAACACTGGACGAGCGTAAAGGATATTCCGCCTAAAGTGGCGCGCAAGATTGTGCGTGAACTGTCGGACGAACTGGAAAAAGACCCGCTGCGCGCCCAGAAGCGGCTGAAGGAATTGGCTCGTCGGGCGGCGGAGGAAGCCGCGGCCCATGACGGCAATAAGACTTCGGACGACGGAGACGTCGTGAACGAAAGCGATGAGGCCGCCGGGGACGAAACCGTTCCGGCGACGGAAGAGGAATATCGCCGGGGTGCCGGCAATATTTTCGAGGCCTTGATTGAACTGGAGAAGGAATATCGCACGCAATATTTGATTCACAAACGCGACTTTGAGGACCGGATGAGTTTCGATCTGGACCGGGGCATCATCAAACGCGTCTTCTTGTCCATCTTCTTTCGCCGACGCATGTTCATGCGCAACCTGGAGAAGTTTAATTTTCATTCCCTGTTGTTCGGAGAGCTGTCGGCGCTGATGCGGGAACGTTTGCAATCGTTCCTGGAGACGACCCACGAAAGTCGGCGCTCCGTGTGGGAAAGGACCATGCGTTTGTGCGAACAGCGACGTCATGTGGGCGCCGGCGGCGAACCGGAGGACGACGGAGAGGTTCGCGCCCAGGGCGAAAGTCCGGAACGCATCACGACTTTTCACGAATTCACGGGTGTTTCCGAGGACGCAGCCGGTCGGGACGAGGAACTCAAGGCCGAATTGAACGGATATTTTCTAGGGCCTCTGCTCGGCGCGCGCCTGGACCTTTCGCGCTTTCTTGCGCGCGCCAGACGGGGCAGGGCGCTGGCTCACGGGGCGCGGACGGAACTGGAAAATCGCCGTTCTTATCGCTTTCAGGTGAAATACGGTTTCGACGAGATCAGCGATTTGCGGGAGCTCTACCGGCGCTATTTTCCGGATTCGCGCCGGGAGGATCTGGCGGAATTCATGGGGGCCGTGCGCAGCGAGCTTGTTTCGGAATTAAGCGCCGACGGTCCCACGGCCTGGGATACGTTGAACGGACGCCTGGTGGCCATCATTCGCGCAAGGTCCGCGGATTTTATTCGTCGTGAATTGCATCGCCCCGATGCGGACGTACACGGTTCGTTCAAGGACTTCATGCATTTAACCGAGTCCGAGGAGACGGCCCTGGGCGAAACCATCAATCGCACTCTGGATCTCCAACTGCGGGGCACCATCGACTTCGAGACTTTCTCGGATCCCCGCTTGCCGCCGCCCTATCGCTTTCAGCAGGTAATCGATACGTCCGATATTCTTGGAGGCGAACAGCCCCGCGCACCCTGGAGTCGCGTGCCCATGGGGCAGCGCGATTACCCCAATGACGAACCCATGCGCGTCATCCAGGACGCTCGTTATCTGGATACGTATATCTTCCGCGAAGTGCATCGCCTGCGGTTGCGAAACCTGCGTAAGTTTACCGTGCTGGACGGATAGTCTCGTTTATTGCACGCTCTTCGGTTGAGTGCTCGGTGTCGAGGCTGGGGTACAATGTGCTATGGGCATGGAGCCATCCGCTCAACCCGGAACTGGTGCGCACGTAATGCCAATCGGCCTCGGGGCCGGCCGAACCGTTGCGGGGGCGCAGGCGATGAGACCGCGAACCGATTCGGTCGCGATAGATCACCGTGTACTCGTCGACGACCCCGGAAATAACGCCGCGTTCCGTCGGCATTTCGCGCAGGCGCGCGCGAATCAGGGTAATCCCCGGTCGTCCTCCCGTGCCGTCTTCGCGCAATCGTCGGCGCAGGGATTGTTCCAGCAGCGCGCGATGATCCGCCGGATTCAATTTCACGTACATGATCATCAAGTTCTCGGTGGCCGTGATGCTGGGCAGGCCGGCGAAAAAGACGATGGCCGCGCCGCGTACGCGCGAATTGGCGTGAAAGAGCAGGCGTCGATTTTCGCGAGCGGTGCGGGTTGCTTCCGGGCCGGTGAAAGGCAACAGACTTGCGCCCTGGAGAGCCGCCGTGAGGATATCCGGGTCCTTGACCGCGGGTTTCAAGAATTCGCGAATGCGGGGCCATTCCTCGCGGGCGCGAATTCGTCCCAGGCCCCGCAGGGAGGCAATGAGAAGTCGTTTCTCCCGCGCGAACCTTTCCGGAAGAAAGCCGTGACGTCCCAGGAATTCCAGCACCGCCGCCCGAGCATGGGGATCGGAAATTCCGTACAGCCCCCGGCGAAACAAAGACAGCAACAATTCGCGGTGTTTCGCCTGCGCCAGCTTCTCCAGGTATTCGTATAACAAGACGCGCTCTTGCGCTCTTTCCTTTATAATGGTTCCGGACGGAGGCGCATGGAGGAGCGCCGCCAGGAAGGGGACCAGTTCCCCACGCAGATGAGAACCCAGGGCGTCCAGGGCCCGGGAACGCGCGCGATAGTCGTCCAGCAGGACGGCGCGGCGGAGCAGAGCGGTGATTTTCGGATCCGGCGCGCACTTTCCAAGG
>CAZGYS010000578.1:0-4552 GCA_964530305.1 uncultured Leptospiraceae bacterium | reverse complement strand
AATTCCTTTCATCCTTCGCCGGATAAAGTCCGCGCAATCATGTCCAATGACGAACCGCGTCCCGACGTGTTCATTCTGGACCATACGTTCGGTTCCATTTCGCCCATCAAGGCGGAGCTTCCGCGCGAATTCAACGTCAAGATCGTCGAGGACTTCACGGGCCTCGTCGGCTCCGAACTCCAGGAAGGCGAATTCCCCGGCGCGGCCGGTCACGTATCCGTTTGCGGTTTCTCGGACACGGATCTCTTGACCACCGGTAACGGCGCCGTGGTTACCACTTCCAGCTCCAATATTCAGAAGGAATTGCAGAGCCTGCGCTACGGCTCCAGGCGCGTGCCGGGCTCCGTCGCCTATGACTATCGCTTAAGCGATTTCCAGGCCGCCATCGGTATCGACCAGATTTCGCGGCTCGGCATCGTCACCACTCGTCGCAAGAAAATCGCCCAGAAGTATCTGGCCACCTTGCGCACGACGCGACACGAAACCTATTTTCAAAGTCCGGACGTGGACGGTTATCTGAAATTCCCCGTGATCATCAATCGTCCCCATGACGAAGTGATGCGTTATTTCAATTCGCTTCAGATCGGCGTAACCCGCGTCGTGGACATGCCCCTGCATCACCTGGATGACCTGCCTCGCCTGGAATTCGCGAACGCGGAACGCATCTATCAGAAGGGCGCGGCTATTCCGGTCTATCCGTCCCTGACGGCGAACAATGTCGAGCGTATCGGCTCGTCCCTGCGAGGGCTGCTCTAGGCCTTGTTATGGCGATTCGACGCATGATTTTCAAGAGCGGCCTGGCGGCGATATCCGTCGGGCTCTTGCTTGCGTCTTCGCCGCTGGCTACTCAGACGCGTCCCGGGACGATTTCGCGTCCGGGCAATCGCCCCGCAACGCGCGCGCCGGGCGCGAAAAAACGCAAACCGGTACCTCGTCGCGGCATGAAATACGTTTTGCATAAGCAGGACGTACAGGTGCGGCGATGCGGCGGTACCTCCGTACGCGGCGTCGTGCGTCTTCGCGTACCGGAGAAAAAGAAACTCTTCATTCGCCATACGAAGGAAGGCGTCGGGTATACCAAGGCGATTCGCGTGGACGATATCCACGTGATATCGTTTCGCAAGTGGCGTTCGCGCTTCGTGCGACGCAATCGCTCCGGGGAAATCTTTCACTTCATCGTGGCCGAATCGAAGCTGACCATGCGCGACGGCAACAGCTTCACCGTGCCCAATTCGGTCTTCCCCGCTTTATGGCGACTGGACGTGCTCCATAACGTGAACGGTTTGACCAGCGTCTTTACGTTCTGGGTGGACCTGCTGGGCAAGGACGGCAAGTGGCATACGGGCGTGCCCGTGCTCAAGAACGACGTCACCAGCACCTGCCACAAGGAAGTGGTCAAGTCCATCGAGTTCGTGAAGAAAGACGCTGAGTAATCTTTTCTCCAGTCTCCTCAACTAGAGTGCGGGTGTATGCCCACGATGCCGCCATGGTATTGTCGCGGAAATTTTGTCTTTAACCCCTGGTGTCGACGCATTGTTCAAAAAATCAGTTGGGCGCGTCCGTCATCGTCGCCGTCGCGAGCCACGGATGGCGACGCGCCTGCTGTTCGGGCATGGAGGCCCGCACAGCAGGCCGGCGACGCATGACGAGCGCGCCCCTTTTACTGGTTTCGTTGAGAATGTCGTTCGACCGGCCAATCCATGACGAACACGGTTTCGCCCGGTTTACTTTCGCAGCGAATACGACCGCCGAGATTCCTGGTGACGATGTTGTACACGATGTGCAAGCCCAGGCCCGTGCCGCCCCGTCCCCGAGCCGTGGTAAAGAAAGGCTCGAAGACTCGCCCTTGAATCTCGTAAGGAATGCCGCGACCGTCATCGGAATACAGCAGATAGATCCGATCCTTGCGTCGCGCCAGGTCGAAGCGCAGGCGACCGCCGCGGCCCGCTTCGTAACCGTGGGTCACGGAATTCATGATCAGGTTTACGACGATTTGCGCCAGGTCCCCCGGGATGCATTCCAGCTCCAGGGAGCGATCGCCGCGCACTTCGAGATCATGTCCGCCGCGCGTCAAAATTGGCGCCAGGGTGGCGGCGGTTTTCTCCAGATACTCCGCCGCGAAAATCGCGCGCACGGATTCCCGGGAACGATCCACCGCGGTGTCCTTGAAGTTGCCGATGAGCTCCGCGGCCCGTTCCACATTGGAGAGAATTAAGCGCGCGCTTTCCCGGATGCGAGTTCGGAATTCCCCCGGTTCCGCGTCTTCGCTGCCTTCGTTTCGGGTGCCCGGGGCATGGGCTAATTGTTCCAGGAAGGACGCGGCCGTCACGGCCACGCCCAAAGGCGTATTGATCTCATGGGCGAATCCCGCCGTCAGTTCTCCCAGGGCCGCCATCTTGGCCGACTCGATCAGTTCGCGCTGGGTTTCGCCCAGTACATCCAGGGTCTTGCGCAGTTCGTGGTTGGCGGCCTCCAGTTCCCGGGTTCTTTCGCGTACGCGTTGCTCCAGGCGATTGTTCAGCGCCCGCACGCGATTTTCCGCCGCCGAACGCTCGGCGATTTCCTCCCGCAATTCACGATTCAATTCCGACGTGCGGGAATACAGGCGCGCGTTACGCAGGGAGACCGCGGCCTGAGAGCACAGAATTTCCAGGATATCCAGGCGTCTTTTGTCGAAAGCGAAACCTTCGCGATTGTCTTCGAGATAGACGACTCCGGCGATTTCGCCGTGAAAGGCGATGGGCGCGCACAGCAGCGAACGGGCGGCGCCCTCGGCCAGCCGCGCCTCCCCATTGAAGCGCTGGTCGGTCCGCGCGTCCCGCAGAACGATGCCGCCCCGAACGCGAAGCACGTGTCGGATTACGGAGGCCGGCACCTCGGCCGCGTCCTTCAGGGCCATGGGGCGTTCCAATCGCACGGTTCCGCCTCGCGCCGTACCCCGCACGACTACCATGGGTTCGCCGTCCTCTTCGCTCAGAATCAGGAAGCCCAGTCGGCCTCCCAGAATTTCCATGGCCAGAAAGAGGAGTCGCGCCGGCAATCGCTCCAGGCGAATTTCCCCCGACAGGGCGCGCGAGGCTTCCAGGATGGCGTTGAAGTCCACGCCCTCATCGCCGCCGGTATCCAGCAGCTCGGCGAATTCATGTTCCAGGGAACGCACCAGGGTTCGCGCGCCCCATTGTAAATAAGCGTAGCGCGCGTCTCGAACCCGGGTGCGCGCGTTCTTGATGTCGCCCCGGCGCATGTAAAATCGCGCGGCGGCCTCCGAGGCAATCGCTTCCATGTTCGTAAAGCCGGCGTCGCGGGCGGAGCGCACGGCTTGATCGTAAATATAGGCCGCTTCGCGTTCGTTCCCTGAGATGCGCGCGTATTCGGCTTCGCACAGGAGGTATCCGTGTTCGTAGTTTTCCGGGCACTGCACGGCCCAGTCCAACAGGCGCTTGCGGGTCTCGGCGAATTCGTTCAGCAGGCCCGGCCGCGAAGCGTCGGGTTCCAGGTCATGTCGGGCGGCGAGAGCCAGGGAGTAATAGAGATAGTATTCCGCCAGCGCCGTGGAGCCGGCCGTCAGGGAGTCCACGTGGGTCAATTTTCGGGCCAGTTTAAGCGCCGCGGCATGCTTGCCCGTGAGATAGGCGTACTGCAATTCGTGAATTCCGAGCAAGGTCTCCTCGCTTGCGTCGTAATCCGGAGCGGGCGTAATTGGGCCCGGGAAAATTTCGGGGTTCGCGGACGGCTCCGGTTCGGATTCGCTGGGAGCTTCGTCGAGCAAGTCGCGCAACAAGGCAGCCAGGCGCAGGCGGCTTCGAAGCTGGGCGGGGAAGGGGCGCGCCTGCTCCAGATGGAGTTCGCAGCGGCGCAGGACTTTTTCCAGCGATTCCGAGCAAATCAGCATGTCCCGAACGAGATCTCGCGCGGCCAGAACCGCTTGAAACGGATCTTCGCCGTCTTCCGCGCATTCCTTGAGATAGGGAAGATTCGTCCGCAGGGGGCGACGCCAGTGATTGATGGCCGAGGCGAAAACGTACTGTACGCGAAGCCGCAAGGCCGAGTCCCGAGCGCGGTCGGCCATTTCCAGGGCCAGGCGACCGTCCCGGTGGGCTCCTTCGTAATCATTGAACCGGGCTGTGCGCGCGGCTCCCAGATGCACGAAAGCCTCGGCCCCTGAACCGGTCATGCCGAAGCGACGCACGCGGGCTTGAACGCGAGCGGCAATCAACATGCGCAGATTAGGATCCAGACGCGCGGCGGCGGAGAGCATGCCGCACATGATCTCCGGAACGGCGGCTTCGCGCGCATCGGGAACGGAAAGGTCGTATTCCTCCGGTTCCGGTTCCGGGACCGTGCGCGCGCGACGAAGTACATTCCACTCGTCCCGGGCCAGGCGCGCCGCGCCTTCGCTACCGGGTTGGGGCAAGACGACGCCCATGAGTTCCAGGGAGCGATACCCCGCCCGCAGGCTGTCCCCGTGACGTCCCTGGTAGAGGTAGAGGCTTTGTAGAAGCTTCCAGGCTCCGACCTTTTCGCCGACCACCCGGGCGCGGGCCAGCATGAC
>CAZGYS010000577.1:0-4555 GCA_964530305.1 uncultured Leptospiraceae bacterium | reverse complement strand
ACCGTCGACGGTAACACTGTCCGCCATTTCGATGCCGGCCAACCTGGAGCGAAAACGTCGGGAAAAAAGCACCGCGCCGCCCCAGGCCGCGTCCACGTGAAAGTGAGCGTTGGCCTCTCGGGCAATTTCCGCCAGGGTCGGCAGATCGTCGATGCTGCCCATGTCGGTGGAGCCGGCCACGCCCACGATTGCCGCAATCAGCTTGCCTTGATCCCGCGCTTCGCGTACGCGCTCGCGCAGCAAGTCCGTGTTGACGCCGTAATCGTCCCGGGTCGGTACCTTGATCAGATTCGCCGTGCCGATGCCCATGAGGTCGGCGGCCTTCTCCATGGAATAGTGCATCAGTTCCGAACCGATGATCACGGCTTCTTCGTAACCGTACTCCTTGAACCCCGCGAGCAGGCCCTCGGTTTCCACGCCGCGAAAATCGCCCCGGGGCCCCAGCGCGGCATTGCGCGCCGTCCACAGAGCGGTGATATTGGCGATGGTTCCCCCCGAGGTCATGATGCCCAGGGTCGAGTCCGGATGTTGCGTATGTTCCCGATAGAAATCATCGGGCAGACCGAACACCAGTCGATGCAACATGGCCAGGGCTTCGCGTTCGTAGGGACTGAAAGCCCCGGAGGTCTCCATCTTTACCGGGTTCTGATTCAGAACGGTCATAAGTTCCGCGGTGGGTCGCATGAAACCCGGCAAGGCCGAGGTCATGTGGCCGACGAAACGCGGCGAAACCACGTGGGCCGAACCCCGCACGACGTTTTCGCGCAGGTACTGGAGATACTGTTCAGGTTCGCCGGGTGATTCGGGAATACGGAAGTTCTCGAACTTCTCCACCAGCGGAGCGGGGTCGGTGCGCGCCGGCTCGGAGGCCGCGCGACGGTATTCGGAGATGATTTCGTCGACGGATGCGCGCACGTCCCGGGCCAGAACATCGGCGGGGCCGCCGCTCTGAAACATGGTCAGAACTTTTTCGCGCAGTTCCGGAGAACGAGTCTCTTCCGGAATGGGTTCCAGCGGCGCGGCATCAGCCATGCGGGTCTCCTTCCGCGGCCGGGGCCGAGAGAATCATGATGCGAGCTTCCGGTTTCACGGCAAGTATCTCGCGGGCGCGTCCAGGGCCGTATTTTTCAGGCATGGTCCTATCCATGGTAACGGGAGCTGTTTTACCGGTTCTCGTCTGCCTGTCAATTATCGTCACGTTTCCCATCGCGGTGGATAATCGGATCATAAATTCGCGGCATTCCCCGAATTGAGAAGCGATCTCGATTCCCCCTTCGACCGGGAGAGCTCAAGGGTCGGTTTCGAAACCGAGCCGATCGCCATACCACGTTCGCGACATGATGGAAGATCCCGTGAACTTGTAAAGGATGTTAGCCGGCGCTCTTGAGGGAAGGCGCGGCCGGAGGCTGAAATACGACAAACGCCCGGGAGAACCCCGGGCGTTTGTCGTTGAAAACGATGATTTTGATTCAGGAATCGCGCTTGCCGCGACGCCCTTTACGTTTGTCGTGACGCTTCTTCCAGAGTTCACGCATTTTCGCGCGCTGCTCCGGGGTCAGAATCTTGCGCATCTCCCGGCGTCGTTCCAGTCGCTTCAGGTGTTTTTCCGTTCGCAATTCGATGATTTGCTCGACCACGCCCCGGGCCTTACCCGCGTCAAAGGAGGCGGCGGTAATCACGCCGAAAGCCTGGTCCCGCAGACCGCGCATTTTCGTTCGGTGTTCCCGGCGAGCCGGCGCGTTCTTTTCCTTGAGAGCATTGATCCGGGCGACCTGGTCGTCGCTGAGACCCAGGTATTTGCGCATGCGTTCCTTGCGTTGCTTACGCTTTTCCTTCCATTTCTCTTTTCGAGCCGCTTTCCGGGCACGGTGCTCGGATCGGAATTCCGCAAAGCGCTTCTTCTGATCGTCGTTCAGAATGGCGTGAAACTTATTGCGACACTCCAGGCGCAGAACGCCCATCTTGACCATGTCGGGCTTAATCTCGCTCAGCATGGAACGAACTTTGGACGCATCCGCGTTGTCCTCGCGAACGAGCTTGCGAATTTCACGGCGCTTGGCGCGCAGCTTTTCGCGTTCCGGACGACTTTGAGCACGACATTCCTTACGAATACTTCGAGCCTGACGGCGCTGGGACCAGCTGAGATCGAGCTTCTTCATCAGCTTGCGCATGTGCTTACGACGATGCTTGCGATGATGTTTACGCGGACCGTCGCCGCGCACGCCGGGGCCGTCGCCTCCGCCTGGTTGCGCGGAAATGGACAGGGCGGGAATTAGCAGGCCCGCCGCCGCAATCATAATGGCTTTTTTGATGTGGTTCATATCTACCTCTTTACCGCCCGGCTTTACCCGGCCCTTGAGCCGATGTTTCCAGGGGGTCCGAATTTGCCGGGTAGGACCGCCGACCCGTTCCACCGGTTCCCGAAAATCGCCCGAAAAATAAAAAACAAAAAAAATCAATCGCGAAAAAAGTGAACTAAAACGCCGGTGGACGCCTTGACGTACCTGTCGGAAATGACCGTAGGAAGAACCATGGCCGGAAAGCAAATCAAAATCCAGATCAATCGCGCGGACTTCATTACCATCCGCTTGCCGGGAGGCCTGCTGCGCATGGTTCTACATTACATGGCGTTTTTCTTTTTGCCCGGTCGGACCCTGAACGTGCAGATTGATTCGGACATCGACGGCGCCTTTCACGTCAGTACTCGCCTGGATAAAACGCCCGGGATGAATCGCGGTCCCCGCCCCATGCCCCGGGACTGAAACTAACCGGGAGCCGAATCGCCTCAAGCCCGCACGACGCCGGTATCCACGAATTCTCGAATCGCTTCCGCGATGGAAGTGTAGATCATGCGAAAGCGATCGTCGTCCTGTTCCAATAAAGTGCAGCGAAAGCCCTGGAGATCCGAGACGAAGCTCGAAAGCGGGACCGTGCAGATATTACGAGAACCGAGTAGCTGATAGACGAACTTTCGATCGGGTTGCGCGTCGGGCCCGCAAAGGGAATGGATGTAGGCGCGAATCTCGGGATTCTCGATATGGAGCCGGGCATCCCCGGGAATCTCCTGGTTGAAAACCACGCTCATATAGAACGCGCCGTCCGGCGGATTCACGACGACGCCCGGACAGGAATCGAAGATCTCCTTCACCATGTTGCTGCGTTTGGAAAAGAAGGCATTGCGCTTGCGCTGGTGTTCCTTCCATTCCGGGTGTGAATAAATGCGTGGGATCACCATCTGGGGCAAAGTCGTGGAGCAAACCTCCAGCATCTTCACGTTCAGGATGGAATTCACATAGGTCTGAAACATGGGATTGTTGCGCTGGTTGTAGACTTCCATCCAGCCGCAACGTCCGCCGGGCCAGGGCATTTCCTTGGAGATGCCTTTCAGGGCGATGGCCGGCACGTCCCCGATCAGTTTCGAGATGGGTGCGTATTCGCGATCATTGTAGACCATGTTCATGTAGATTTCGTCGGCTACGATGAACAGGTCGAAGCGTCGGGCGATGTCGATCATTTCGCTCACGACGGCTTCCGGAAAAACGGCGCCCGTGGGGTTGTCGGGGTTGATGATCATGATCCCGGCGATGCTTTCATTGTACTTTACTTTATTATACAGTTCGTCCAGGTCCGGCATCCAGCCCTTCTCCGGATCCAGGCTGTAGGTAATGGGCGGATACCCGGCGTGGGCCGCCTCGGCCGAGGAGTGGGTGGGATACGCCGGCGAAGGGCCGATGACGCGTGCCTCTCGACGGAGCAGGCCGTAGACCTTGTTGACCGCGTCTCCCAGGCCGTTGAAAAACAGGATGTCGTCCGGATCGAGTTTGGCTCCGCCTTCCTTGTTGCGTTTCTCGGCCAGGAATTCTCGGGTTTCCCGCACGCCCCGGGTGGGACTGTAGGCATAGGTCTTATCTTCCCGAACGGCCTCGGCGATGATGTCCTTGATGAAGTCGGGAATGACTTCCCCCTTCTGGACCGGGTCCCCGATATTCTCCCAGAAGACTTCCCGGCCGCTCATTTTCGCGATGCGATGGGCGACGTCGACGATTTGTCGAATCTCGTACGTGAGTTCCGACGCTCCGATATGTACGATGTTTTTTCTCATTCGAAATCCCGGGAAGTCGAGTCAGAGATCGCGCGGCGGCGGTACCGGTCCAGCGAAAAAGAAGCGTGGGAAGGGGTGGGAAAAATGCAGGGGGGACCTTGCGGCCCCCCCTTTCCTTAAAGGAGTTCCAGTCGTTTCCGACTATCAATCACGATACATGTATCGGCCCGAGCGGGCGGCACTTAATGGTTATAGATTATTTTTTCCAGGCCCCCGATGAAAAAAATTCACGAAAAAAAGTTCAGTTCTTTCTAAAGTTCGGTAAGGATTTTAGCGGAAAATTCGTAGGCACGGCGGCGGCCCGATCCCGCTGAACGAACCGCCCGCGGTTTGCATACTATTCCAAACTCCGAAGCGAAAGCTAGTAAGCCGCGGGCGAAACTATGTACCGGCCCTAACATTATTTTTCGAATTATCGACCAACGGGTTTGACGTCATGTAAGGCCACGGACA
>CAZGYS010000576.1:0-4555 GCA_964530305.1 uncultured Leptospiraceae bacterium | reverse complement strand
AAGACCTTGTCGTAGGCCTCGCGACTTTCGCCCCGGGCCGCCTGCAGGTGTTCCGTAAAGCTGGTGAACTTTTGAGATGATTTCGTCAGCTCGGTAAATTCATCCAGGGACTGCTCAAGGCGATTCAGCTTCAAGAGCAAACCGGCGCGCAAATTACGCAGACCTTCGTCCGCCGGGTTCGCGCCCAGGACTTTTTCCACGACCGCCAGGGCCTGCTCATGCAGTTCCCGATCCGCCAGGGACACCGCCCAGCCCAGGGCCGCTACGCGATTGCCCGGTTCCAGCTTGAGGGTATTTTGAAAATAAATGTCGGACTTGTCGTACTGCTTGAGGTGTTCGTGCAGATAGGCCAGCAGGAGATGTCCCTTGAGCAGACGCGGATTCAGACGCAACGCCTTCTTGAGGTACTTTTCGCTCTCCTGGTATTCCTCTAAACGATAGGACTCGCTGCCCAGGTTGAAATAGACGACATCGTCTTCACCCAGCTCCAGGGCGCGCTTGAAAAAGCCGATGGCCAGGTCCGGGCGCCGAGCGCGGGCGTAGAGGGCGCCCAGATTAATAAAGGCCGGACGAAAGGACGGCTCGCTACGGGCCGTGGCACGATAGAACTTGAGGGCTTCTTGAAAGCGCCCTTCCTGCTCCGCGCGCAAACCCTGTTCGTATAATTTCCTGGCTTCCTGCATAACCGGTCTTTCAGCTTCTAATACCCGCATACTCCCCCATATCGGCGATTTCTTACAAGGGCAAAACGCATTTCCAGCGGTCGATGGGGCGATGTTTTGTTTCCCTGAACCCCATGGGACGATTTTTCGCCGCGAAATTCACGGCTCCGGGCTTTCTGGCCCTGGCGGCTCTATTACCTTTTTCGGATGCATGGGGCGCCGGCTCCTACTTACTGGTGCCTCGTTCGGGGAATCTCATGGTGAAGGTTTCCGGCCGCAACAATATCAGCCTGGTGCCCTACCGAAGCCTGAACCGCGGCCTTTCCCGCCGGATGCGGCGCATCGCCTCGGGCAAAATCAACACGGCGGACAGCCCTTCCTCGAAGGCGGTGGATGAAAAGTTACGGGCCGTCGCCGCCGAGATCAATCGCCGGGGCCTGAATCGCGAGGACTATCTCTACGCCCTGCGGACTTCCGACGGACACCTGGGCCGCATTCAGGCGAGCCTGCGTCGTATTCGCGAGCTCCTGGTGCGGGGTTCGGGCACGCTCATGAGCCGGGACGACAAGGAGATCATCCAGGGCGAAATCGACGCCTACGTCCGGAGCATCCGCCAAACGGTGAAACGTTCGCGTCTGGGTAGTTTACCCGAGGTGAAACGAATCCTGGCGCCCCTGGCTAAAATTCACCTACGGCGAAATCCCCGGGGCAGCATCACCGAGACGGACCGGGCCATGGGCGCCGCCAATCTAACCCGTTCGCGGGTGGGAGCCCGCTCCAATCGCGCTTTCATGAATATCAAGGGCAAGGCGATTTACTTTCTGAATTTGAGCGCGGCCCGTAGCCGCATCGGGGACGCGGACATCGCCTGGGAGAGCATTCAGTATCACCGAGATTTCGTAATGTTCAAAATGAATGTTAAACTTCGCGGTAAGCGTTGAAGGGGAACACGAATGAGTACGAATGCTTCGAATTACACGATTTCCATGCTGAGATCCAGGAAACGCGTCGTGTGAGTTAGATAACCCATGCTCACGCCGACGCCCTGGAGGCCTTCCAGTTGCTTCAGGTCGTCGGGCGTCCATCCGCCGCTGGCCTCCATGAAGGGTCGTTGTTCGGGCGGCAGTTTTTCGATGAGCTCGAAGGCCGCGTCGATGGTCTTTCTGTCCATGTTGTCCAGAAGCAGGACACGCGGCCGACACTCCAGCGCCTCGGGGATTTGTTCCAGGGTATCCACTTCGATTTCCAGGGGCAGGTCCGGATGAGCCGAGTGAATCTTGTCCGCCGCCGCCTTAATGCCGCCCGCCGCGGCGATGTGATTGTCCTTGATCATGGCCATGTCGCTCAGGTGGATGCGATGGTTCGTGCCCCCTCCGCAATAGACGGCGTATTTGGAAAGGCGACGCCAGCCCGGCAGGGTCTTGCGCGTATCGAGCACGGCGATGTCCCCTCCGGCTTTTTCAACGGCCGCGGCGACCGTGGTACTGATGCCGCTCAGATACTGCATGAAGTTCAGGATGGGGCGCTCCAGACGCAGCAGGGTTCGCAACGGACCGGTGAAGGCAATCAGCTCATCGCCCGGGGCGAAAGTATCTCCGTCGGCCTTGCGGGTTTCGGCTTGCAGGCGAGTGCTCGTACGCTCCGCGTCTATTTCCAGCAGGAAGTCCGTCAGGCGCAACCCACAGACCACGCCCCCCTCCCGCGAAACGATGCGACCGCGACCTTCGCGGTCCTCGGGAAAAATAGGATCGGAGGTGGCGTCTCCGCCGGGAGCGTCCTCGTCCAGGGCCAGGCGAATGAGGGCTTCGCAGTCTTCCCGAACAAGGCGGGATATGGGCGTGGTATAATGAGGGCGATTGTCGGCTCCGGAAGAATCCATGGAGGACAGGGGCCCGGCCTTCAATGAGGGCGCAAGGAAGTAATCACGCTCCGCGCCAGTTCCGCGTACTCGGGCTCGGGGCACTTCATTTGCACCCAGGCTATCCAGAGCTTGCCCTTCGCGCGAAAAGCGGCCGCATAGGAAGGAATGTACTTTTTGGCCGCCTCATCATAAGCGGATACCGCCGCGAAGACGACCCGTCCCTTTGTTTGCAGCTCGGGTTTTTTCTCCAGAAAGGGAATGGCGCCGTCGGCCATGACTTCATTGGAAACGTTTTCGAAGTATTTCTTCGGTGAAATGTCCATGAAGGGCAAAACCGTGCCCACCAGGCATTTCGGATTGCGCGCGTGGCGAATGCCCACATAGGGCTCGTCCCCGGGTACTTTGGTCCCGGCCACGGCGATGTTCAGGTCCGCGTGCTTACCCACGCTGAAGCCCAGGCCGGAGTCGAAATCGCCTCCGCAGGCCGTCACCGCCAGGAGCCCCAGCGCCGAAACCAATGCCGGCAGCCGTTTGATGATTGGATTACTGAAAGGTTCTCTACGTACTACGGATTTCAATAGCCCGGCCGCCTTCGGGAATAGGGATCCCCGTATCGATATGGTGACGACGAGCGGAAACGTGAACCGGGACGATTCAGTCCGCCCGGGTAGTAGCCCGGGGGCGTTTCCTCAACAATCGCCGTGACACGCAGCATGCGCGAACCCCGCACCAGGGTCAAGGGCAATCGTTCGCCGTGCTTTTTCGCCATGACGATGCGACGCAGGACGCCGATTTCGCGCCCGTTCAGGTTACGTCCGCCCACGGCGACGATCAAATCGCCGCGGCGGATCCCGGCGCGGGCCGCGGGTCCGTGGGGCCGGACCAGAATGACGCGTTTTCCCCCCAGGGCATTGCTGTATTTGATGCCCAGGTAACCGGGTCCCCGGGGTTTCGGAGCTTCGCGTACGACGGGGGTTTCTTTTTTCGGCGGCGATGAGCAGGCAATGGACGCCGAAACGAACAGCGCGGGAATCAGAAGGACTGTGATTCGATGCATGGAACCTTTCATACCATCCCTATCGTCGATTCGTAAGCAATGCCTGAGAGTCCCTCGTCCTTGATTGCGGCGGCGCCGGGGCCGGTTTTCGGGGAAAAACAAAAAGGGACCGGAAAATTCCGATCCCTTTCGACCGTCGGACCGACGGTTTTTTGAGTGATGAGACGTACGTGCGTCTTATCTTTTTTTCTTCTTGGTTACTTTCTTTTTGGCTTTTTTAGCCGTTTTTTTCTTTGCTGCTTTCTTCTTGGTTTTTTTAGCAACTTTCTTCTTTGCTTTCTTACCGGCTTTTTTCTTCGCGCCGGCGGGTTTTGACCATTTTTTACGATAAGCCTGATCAGAAACCTGCTTGGGTTTCAGGCCGTAGGACGGGGCGATTTCGCCCGGCTCTTTACCGGCTCGATAGGCTTTTTCAATGGCTTTCTTGTCTTTATCGCTCAAGTCAGACCAATTCATTGCGCTCTCCTGCTCTAATCTTCATGCGACATAACTGGATTATGTCGCATATCCAGTACATAGGGCGAAATGGCGAAAAATGTCAATAAAATTTCGCGGAGAGAGGCGAAAAAAAGTAAATTTCCTAGATTGCGAGCGAAAACGCTTCGCGCGCAGGCGAAACGAGCGACTTTCGCGGCGAATACGGGGGCGAAACGCGTACATCGCGGCGATTTCGCCGCGAAATCGAAGCGAAACCAGGCGAAAGGCGCGCGAACCCGCGGCGAATCGCCGCGAAATGAGGCGGTCATCGCCGCGAAGGTCCGGAAAATCGCGAATATTCGTCCGCGAAATCGCCGCGAACGCCGGCGAAGGGGAGAAAGACTAAACCGATATTTAGTAGAATTCACGAAACCGACGACGACGCTCCGCGAGCGCCGCGGGAATATGGCTGGATCTCCCATGGGCGGATTAAATTCTTCGCCCATGGAACGCTCCATTCGTAAAATTCTAATCGCCAATCGTGGGGAAATCGCCCTG
>CAZGYS010000575.1:0-4557 GCA_964530305.1 uncultured Leptospiraceae bacterium | reverse complement strand
CTCCAGAAAGTCTTCGAGAGCTTCAACGGCTCCATGCTGGTTTCCCTGGTCATCGGCCTGGTGGACGAGGAATCGGGCATCATGTACTACATCAATGCCGAGCACCCCTTCACCGTTTTGTATCGCAATGACAAGGCGAAGTTTATCGAGAGCGAGCTCAGTTTTCGAAAGCTGGGCACTCCCGGCATGGACGGGACGCTACACGTTAAGACCCTGCAACTCAAGCCGGGAGACGTCGTAATCGCCGGCTCGGACGGTCGCGACGATATCCTCATGGGCCGGGATGAGAAGGGAAATCGCATCATCAATGAGGACGACCTGGCTTTTCTAACCCGGGTCGAGGAGGGCAAGGGTGAATTGGGCGGCATTCACGAGGCCTTGCTGCGTCAGGGAGAACTCACGGACGACCTGGCGCTGCTGCGAGTGGGCTATCGGGACCATCACGCGCCCAGCGAAGAGGTGACCACGGACCACAATGTGAAGGATTTGCTCGAAGAAGCTCGAGAATTGCATCGCAACGCGGATCTGGACGGCGCCCTTCGTCGCCTGAACTCGGCCCTGGAGCTGGACAATCGCCGTCCGGAAGTCATTTACGAGATAATTCGCATTTGCCTGGACCGAAAGGAGTACTCCACCGCGGCGACTCACGCCGAGGATTACATTTATCTGCGCCCCGGCGATACGGACATGGTTTACGTCGCGTCCGTGTGCTTTCGTCGCGCGGGCCAGTTGAACAAGGCGGCGGATCTCGGGGAGCGTGTTCGACTGCGTAACCCGCACCTGGTCAAAAACCTGAACAACCTGGCGCGCGTGTACGCTCAAATGGGCAATTTCGATCGAGCGAACATGTTGCTGGACGACGCGCTTCGTTCCGAACCCGACAATGCGTCGGCGACGAAACTGCGCATTCAGATTGCCGAGCAGGCATCCTCTTCGTGATGAGTAATGCCCCGCGCGAAGATCGTTTTCGTGATTTTATTAGCAAGGGGTTAAATCGAAGCTCTCGATCACGAAAAACGAAAAAAAACTTGTAGAATTGATTATCGCCCAGGGAACGTGGTGTTCAACTAACCGGGGGTACAAACATGTCGAGCATCGCGGGATTACTGGCCAGCAAAATGGCGGGCGAAGGAGTCGCCGGTCTACTCAGTTCTAAACTGGGAATCGGGGAAGACCAATCGCAAAAAGCAATTTCAGCGGCCGTGCCTCTGTTGTTGAAAGCGCTGGCAAAGAACGCGCAGTCGGACGCCGGTCCGGATCTGGCGGGCGCGCTGGATAAGGATCACGACGGTTCCATTCTTGAGAACATCGCCGGTCATATCTCCGGAGACAATGCTTCCATGGGGACGGCCATCCTTGGACATGTCCTGGGTGGTAGGCAAGGTGTCGTGGAAGCGGGCATCGGCAAGATGGCCGGACTGGACGGAGAGCAATCCGGCCAGGTGCTGGCGGCGCTGGCACCGCTGGTCATGGGCGCCATCGGAAAACAAAAGAAAGAAAGCGGCCTCGGTGTAGAGGACCTTTCGAGCCTGCTCGGCCAGGAAACCAAACAGGCCGACGACGGCCCCGCCGGTAGTGTCTTCAATCAGCTTCTGGACTCGGACGGAGACGGAAACATTGGAGACGACCTGGGAGAGCTCGGCGGACAACTATTGAAGAACTTCTTTTAAGATTATCGTTTAGATAGAGGACCAGGAGAAATTAGGAGGAACTAAATGGCAAAGATAGAGAAAGTGGAAGGAATCGGACCCACTTACGGCAATAAACTCAAAGCGGCGGGCGTTCCCACCACGGGCGCATTGCTGAAAAAAGGCGCTACGACCAAGGGTCGTAAGGAAATCGCCAAGGAAACCGGCATCAGCGCAAAACTGATTCTTGAGTGGGTTAACCACGTGGATCTGTTCCGCGTCAAGGGCGTCGGAGAAGAATACGCGGATCTGCTGGAAGAAGCGGGTGTCGACACCGTACCGGAACTGGCGCAGCGCAAGCCCGCCAACCTCTACGAGGCACTGGTAGCTACCAATCAGAAGAAGAAACTGGTTCGCCAGCTTCCCGGCGAAACCCGCGTAGCGGCCTGGGTGCAGCAAGCCAAGAAACTGCCCCGCGTCGTACAATACTAAGTAATCGGAGAGTTTCTCTCCCGTGGAGAGCGCCGTGCTTTCATCCTCGTGATGGGCACGGCGTTTTTTATGCGCTGCTTACCAGGCGCAGAGCCCACCAATTCCCCATTCGTGCAATTCGCCCCATTCGTGCAAATTCGTGTTCTCTTAAATCACAGGGTGAAGTAAAAGGTAGCACCCTGGTCCGGAATGCCCTCGGCCCAGACGAAGCCGCCGTGGAGATCGACGATGCGATTGACGATGGCCAGGCCCACTCCCGTGCCTTCGAATTCGTCCCGGGGGTGCAGGCGCTGAAAGACCCCGAAGAGTTTGTCTGAATACTTCATGTCGAATCCGGCGCCATTGTCCTTGATGAAGTAGACCTTGCGATTGTTCTTTTCCATGAAGCCGACCTCAATCTCGGGTTGTTCGGATTCCGAGGTAAACTTCACCGCGTTGGAAAGGAGGTTGTGCATCATCTGGCGAATCAGCTTCGCGTCCCCGTCGATGGGGGGCAGGGGATGAATGCGAATCCGGCGCGCGTCGTGGGGCGTGATTTGTTCCAGTTCCTCCAGGATGGAGCGCGTCATTTTCTCCAGGTCGATGGTTTCCACCTGCATGCGACGACGACCCAGGCGCGAAAACTCCAGCAGGTCGTCGATGAGTTGGGCCATGGTGCCGGCGTTGGAGCGAATGCGATTCAGATAGTGCATGGCCGATTCGTCCAGGCGCTCCGCGAAATCCTGAATCAATACCGTGGCGAACCCGTTGATGGCGCGCAGGGGCGCCCGCAGATCATGGGATACCGAATAGGAGAACGCCTCGAGTTCCTTGATGACGCCTTCCAACTGATGCGTGCGCGATTTGACCCGCTCCTCCAGCTTCTCATTGAGCTTGCGTACTTCTTGTTCGCTTTCCCGCAGGGCTTCCGCGGCCAGCTTGCGCTCGGTGATGTCGATGCCGTGGCCGATGATGCTGATGACTTCCTTGTTGCTGTTGAGAATGGGGCTGAGTTTGCGCAGGTGGTGCTTGCGCGAACCGTCCGGCTCCGTGATTTCCTCTTCGAATTCGACGCTGCGCTTTTCGTCGACGACCTGGCGCAGGCGCATGCGACGCTTGTCCGCGAACTCCGTAGCCTGGTTTTCCCGACTCGCGAAATCGTAGTCGTCCTTGCCGATCAGTCGGCGACGTTCACCCGGGTCCGTAACCGCGCGGCGATTCAGATACTCGTAGCGAAAATCGAGATCCAGTACGGCGATGTCGGTTTCGATGTTGTTGAGGATGCGTTCGTAATAGGTCTTCTGGCTCTTGTAGCGATCCTCCATCTCCTTGCGTTCGGAGATGTCCCGCACGATGGCGCAAATCATGGTGCGACCGCGCAGGGTAAAGGTTCCCGTGGAAATTTCCACCGGGAAGCGCGAACCGTCCTTACGGCGATGATACCAGTGGGAAATGTTGCGCAGTTTCCCCGTCACCAGCTCGTTGATGCGAAACAAACCGTTGCCCGGCCCGTCCGTGATTTCATCGGCCGTAAGTTTCAGCATCTCTTCGCGCCCGTATCCGTAGAGGTGCAGGGCCGCGTCGTTGACGTCCTCCAGGCGCTGGTCGTCCTCGTGAAAGATGAGAATGGCGTCCGACTCGGCGGAAAAAATCAGGCGATACTTTTCCTCGCTCTCTCGTATTTCGTTCTCAGGGGACGCGGCGTCCGGAGCGTGAGCGGCGCGCACGGCGTCCAGATCCCAGGTCCAATCGCCTTCGGGCGAAAGGCGGAGGTGTCCGGCCTCCTTGAGGTCCCCCAGGAAGCGTCGGAGCAGTCCCGGGCGACCGGCGACCTTCATGCGCAGAACTTCCGCCGCGACCCCCGCGTCTTCATCGGTTTGAGCGAGGGTTTCCCGCAGGAAGCGCCGTACGGCTTCCACGCTCAACGGCGCCGGCTTCACGGTGACGGCATCTTGAAAGGTTTCCAGCAACTCATCGAGTCGCGGAGCAAAGTCTCCTTCCGGTGCGCCGGTTCCCAGCACGAACAGGCCCGAAAGCTCCGGACTCCGCGCCAGGTTTGAGACGGCCTTGAGACTCAAGTCGTCGGCCCGGTGCAGGTTATCAAGACACAGCACCAGCGGCCGGTCGTTCCCGGGACGAAGGCCATGGAGCAGCGTAAAGGCGCGTTCGTGGAAACTTTCTCGTTCCGCCGGAGAAAGGGGGCCGGCTTCGTTCACGTCCAGTGCGGCGGCCAGTTCCGGTATTAAACCCGCCAGAAGGGCCCGTTCGGAGTCAGGCAGGTTTTTTAGATTCGCCCGCCCTTCCGGGGAGGCGGCCAGGTTCAGGGCCAGTTCGCGAACGGCATTGATAAAAGTCGCGCCCGGTTCCCGGGCGGAGTCTCCGGTAAAATCCGCGGCGATTACTTCCGCCCCGGACGCGATGAAGCGCCCGCGCATTTCGCGGAGAAGGCCGGTCTTCC
>CAZGYS010000574.1:0-4566 GCA_964530305.1 uncultured Leptospiraceae bacterium | reverse complement strand
TACTTCAAATTTTATACTTTTGAATTTCGAATTACGGACAAAAGTCGCAATGGAGTTCGTCGTCGGTTCCTAACATTGCAAAATGCACAACCCATTGAAAAACTAAGGGATTGCGGCACGGAGACGGAGTTCTTGTTTCGCGGCCCCGGCAATCACACGCAAATTGAAGGGGAAATCGAACTATCGCACCTAATCAACTTGAAGGAATTAAATCTTTCTCAAAATCCCTTGCGTGATACGGGCGATGGAATCGCATTTCCCACCGGCTTGTATTCCTTGCTTATGGCCGAGTGCAACTTGAAGAAGTTACCGGCCGGAATCCGCGATCTGTCCCAACTTGAAATCTTCTTTTGTTCGGAGAACCCACTTTCGAATCCATGGGAACATCTACACAATTGTCGTAACTTGAAAGTCCTTGTAGGCGAACAATGTCAAATCCAAGATATACCTGATTCGGTTTCCGAACTCAAGGTTCTTGAAGAGCTTGAGCTGAGACACAATAATATAACGTCGATTTCATCGGAAATTAAACATCTAACCCGACTCATGAGTCTGGACCTCAGCTTTAACGAAAACTTGACGGCTCTTCCCCGGGAAATCAATCAACTATCCAATCTCCGTGAACTCAACCTCTGGGGAACGAAGATACCCCCGGTGCCGGAATCGTTTATGGATATGCAATCGCTTCGCAAATTGCATATCTTCGCTGAAGAAGACGAAAGGGAACGCCTGCGGTCGGCTTTACCGAATTGCGAAGTAGACTGAACGCCACGCCCCAAAAAATCCCTCCGCGACTCCGCGGTTCATCACTGATCCCGAGCTTCAACAATCAAGAACGTAGCGTCGTCATCGCCTTCGGCGCCTACGTAGTCGCGCCAGTTGCCGGCAATGCCTTCCCGGGCGTCCTCCAGGGACAGTTCGCGGTGAGCGATGAACAGTTCCTTTAAGCGATCTTCGCCGAACTCATCGCCGCCGGCTCCCAGGGAATCCACGACGCCGTCGGTGTAGACCAGCATCCGATCGCCCGGATTCAAGTGATTGCGGGTTTCATTGTAGACGACGCGATCATTATCGAGTACGCCCAGAAAAATGCCCGGCTTACCCCAGCGTTCCACTTTATCGCTGCCGCGACGCAGCACCATGGGCAGCGGGTGACCGGCGTTACCGAAAACGATTTCGCCGCTGGTGCGAACGATCATGAACAGGGCCGTGAGAAATTCCTCGGTCTTGAGGATATTGCGCAACGTGCGATTCACCTCGGCCAGAACCCGGGTCACGGAACCATAGCGCGTGACGGCGTCCATGAACGAAATCTTGGCCGCCACGGTAATCAGGGCCGCCGGAATTCCGTGTCCCGACACGTCGGCGATGAGCACGGCCTGGTCTCCGCCGCCCATGGGAATGATGTCGAAGAAATCGCCGCCGACCTTCTCCTTGAAGAAGTGACATGAAATGATGCGCCAGCCCGCGAAGTCCAGCGGCGTGCGGGGCATGAAACCCTCCTGGATGCGCGCAGCCATGTTCAGTTCCATGTTCAAGATGCGATCCCTTTCGCGCAGGGTCGTCAGGGACTGGTTCAGGTCTCGCGTACGTTCGAAGACCTGTACTTCCAGGCTGTTCTTGAGTTCGAGCAGTTCCTCATTGGACTTCTTGAGATGCAGGTGCGATTGAATGCGGGAATACAATTCCTCGCGCGAAAAGGGTTTCGTCAGATAATCGTTGGCGCCCGAGGCGAATCCCGCCGTGACGTCCTTGACCTGGTCCTTGGCCGTCAGCAAAATCACCGGCAACTGGGACGCGGAATAGCTTTCGCGAATACCGCGACACACGTCGAAACCGGACATGCCCGGCATCATCACGTCCAGCAGCACCAGGTCCAGATTGGCCTTCCCGTGCACGATCTCCAGGGCCTCGGCGCCCCGAGCGGCGGACACGACCTCGTAATCGGCCAGCTCCAGGAAATTGCGCAGAACCCGCAAGTTCACCGGTTCGTCGTCCACGATCAAAATACGATGGGGGATGGCCGGGCCTTCGCCGGGCGCGTCGTCGGCGTCTTCGCTTGTACTTTCGCGCACGGGAGCAATGACCGGTGGAACCGCGGCGGCGATTGCTTCTTCTTGCTCTTCAAGTTCGGTTTTCTTGTGTTGTTCGACCTCTTCCGGTTTCGCGTCGACTTTCACGTCATCCGCTCCATCGGCTTCGACATCGATTGGCGGCGCCGCTTCGCCCTCCGAAAACAGAGGCACGGGCCCCTGGTTCTCAACTTCCTTAGCGGGCCTCAGCGTAAAAAAGAAACTGGAACCCTTGCCGACCTCGGACTCCACGCGCAAGCGACCATTATGCAGTTCGACCAGCTTCCTGGTAATGGAGAGACCCAGACCCGCGCCGCCGTATTCGCGCTCCACCGACGCATCGGCCTGACGAAAGGACTCGAAGATCTCCTCCAGGCTCTCCCGGGGAATTCCAATCCCCGTATCCCGCACTTCGATCTCGATCATGTCTTCGCGCATTCGGCCTTCCAGGTAGATGGCGCCTTCCTTCGTAAACTTAACCGCGTTGTCGATGAGATTGTGCAGAATTTGCTTCAAACGGTTCTCATCGCCCTGGGCGTGGGGCAGGTCCGCTGGAATATCATTAATGAGGCGACAGTTCTTGTCTCCCAGCAATGGTCGCGTCAACACCACGACGACCTCGGCCACGTCCCGCATGGAAACGATGCCTTCGCGTACGGCCATCTCTCGATTGCGCATGCGCGAAAAGTCCAGGATATCGCTCACCAGACTAAAGAGGCGACGGCCGCTGGCGGCGATCATGGTCAGGTTCTCCCGCGCCTCGTCGTTGAGCTTACCGGCCACGCCCGCGTTCAGGGACTCGGCGATACCGATGATTCCGTTCAGGGGCGTGCGCAACTCGTGGGACGTGTTGGCCAGAAACTCGTCCTTCAGTTTGTCCGCGTGCCGCAAATTTTCCAGCGCCAGTTCCTTGTTTTCAATGGCCTCGGACTGGGCGGCTTCCTTTTCCTGCTTGAGAAGATTGATTCGGTCCGCTAGCGCGAAAGACAGCAAGACCACTTCCAGGGCCGACCCGATGTACACCCCGTAATTGGTCAGAAACATACTGGGGAGAATCCCGATGTTCTTGAGGCCCAGCAAGATGGTGAAAATCATCAAGAGAAACCAGGCAAAGAGATAGTACAGCGCGGGACGATACCCTTGAATCGCGCGCACCGCGCCCGCGAGCAGACAACCCGACGTTATGGATAGAATAAAGAAATTCCCCACGCGCACCAGCATCGACCCCGCCGGCAGAAACACGGCCGCCAGCACATAGACGGAAATGGAAATAAGCAGGACCCGCAAAAACAAATCCGTTCGCGGCGCGTAGCGACCCAGATTCAAAAAGGAACGCGTGAACAAGATCAGAAAAACGAAAGTTAAACCGATCAAGGACGGAATGGAGCGATCATTCCACTCCCCGCCTTCCGGCCATAGATACTCTATGGCAAAGCCCTGAAAGCTCAACTGACCGAATATAAAAGCCAGCGTATAAAGGACGTAGTATAGATAGTTACGGTCCCGAATGGTGACGAACAAAAAGAAGTTGTACAGGGCCATGACGAGCATGATACCGTAGTAGATCCCCAGAATATACTGTTCATTGTGATCCCGCGCGTGAAACTCATCGCTTCGATGAACGATGACGGGAATCTGCATGTTGCTGTTCGTGCGAACGCGGAGATAGACCGTTTTTTTCTCACCGGCCGCCAGCGGTACGCGAAAGATGTGATGGCGGTGCGCCACGTCCCGAGAGTAAAACGAACGTCGATCTCCCGCTCGCTTGACGACATGGCCGCTTCCTTCCGGAATATACAGGTCCACCATGTCCAGGGCGGGATAGGCGATTTCGATAAAACGCTCGGAATCTCGATTCGAATCATTGCTGATCTTCAGACGCCCCCAGAAGACTTCCTCCACAACGCCGAAATTCAAGGCCATCCGGCGGGACGACAGAAAGCGCTCATTGAAATCCGAAGAGGAGGAAACGGCCTTGAAGCCCGGATCACGCGCGATAAGCATGTATTCCAGATTCGCGCCGTCGTCGGCCTGTGCACCCAGCGGTACTACAAAACACAGGGCGATTGCCAGGGCCGGCAAAGCGAATAACTTATGAAGAAATCGCACCCGCTCCAATTCGGTTTTCCCGCCCAATGGAACAAGCTTTTTCCGACGACACCCGAGTTATTCCGGTAAAAAACTTAATAAATTTTAGTCCGAGCTACCCGGTTCCCTCTCACTCCCCGGTCCGAGCTTCTATGACCAGAAAGGTGGCGTCGTCGTCGGCCCTGGGTCCGACGTATTCGCGCCAGTGGGTCGTCATGGCCTCCGGCAATTCCTCCAGCTCCCGACGGGCGTGCGAAAGAAACATCTCACGCAGGCGTTCTTCGCCGAAGGGTTCGCCCCGGGAATTGCGCGAATCCACGAAGCCGTCCGTGTAAATGAAGATCCTGTCCCCGGGATTGAGGCGATTTTCTTTTTCCGGCAGCATGATGTTGTCGTCGTCGAGCAC
>CAZGYS010000573.1:0-4580 GCA_964530305.1 uncultured Leptospiraceae bacterium | reverse complement strand
CCCGTGCTGCCTCCCGTTACGATGGCTACTTTATCCTTTAATCTTTCCGACATTTCCTTTTCCTCACTCGTTTTAGTTTTAGAATTTCCTTCCAGGTCCCTTCCAGATAGATGACCGGTCATCTATCTGGAAGGGCAAAAAAAATCACGCAAATCACACCAATAGAACATTGAATAAAATGCCCCGAAACTCATCGAATATGCGCGCATCCCGCGCGGCCTTCATCCGCAGGAGGTAACCCTGCCAGGAATTAAATATAAAGGCGGCCAGTTTATCCGGATCACTACCGGGCGCTAAATCGCCCTGTTCACGCGCTTCCAGCAGACAAGCGGACAGCAACTTTTGTTGTTTGGCAAAGCAGTTTTCAGTCACGGCACGAATGGCATCATTGTGGTCCGCCATTTCCTGACACATGTTCCCGATGAGGCAGCCCTGCTTCATGCCCATGCTCGTAAGGGCCTCGATGATCTGATCGAAGAAAGTCCGCACGCGCTCCAGGGGAGCCAGGGACTTATCTTCGAGCGGTCCGCCATCGGCTTGCGCGGAATAGTATTCGATGGCCTTTACGGTGAACTCTTCCTTGCTGGGGAAGTAAGTATAGAAGGAGCCCTTCGGCACCCCGGCCGCGTCTACGATATCTTTTACGCCGGTGGCATTGTAGCCGCGCTCATACAGCAAACGTGCCCCCTGCTCTAATAGCTCCCGGGTCTTTTCTTCCCTGACGCCCATACTCAAAGAGGAATATAGACGACCGGTCATCTTTCGTCAAGTCAAAAATTCACACCCGGCAAAATCAAACCAACCGCCGTTTGAGTGCATTCGGAATCCCCAAGTTTTCCTGGTTTTGCCCCTTCCACCAATAGACCATTTGACCCTTAGACCCTACCACTGAATTATGTCGCCTATCATGGGCATCGTCATGTCGGGACTTAACGAGGAGCAGGCCGCCGCCGTCTCCTCAATTCACGGTCCGCTGCTGGTTTTCGCCGGCGCGGGATCGGGTAAGACACGCGTGATCACCCATCGCATTAAGCACATGGTCAAGAGCGGTATTCCCGGCTCGGCCATCGTGGCGGTGACCTTTACGAATAAGAGCGCCCGGGAAATGAAGACCCGCCTGGCCGGCATGATGGACAAGAAGTCCCTGCGCGGCATCGTCGTGTCGACGTTTCACTCCCTGGGCAATCGCATTTTACGCAAGGAAATCGGCCGCCTGCCCGGCTATCGCGTTCCCTTCAGTATTCTTTCCCAGGAAGACGCGCTGAACATCCTGACGGAAATCTATCGCAACCTGAAACTGGACCCGACCAATGTGAAGGACGACGGCATCGCCTTTTATCTTTCCCTGTGTAAGAACTCGGGCATGCATCCGGAGAAATTCGCGGAGCGCCAGTACAGCCAGTATCCGCCCGAAGTCTTCGGCGAAATCTTCAAGCGCTATCAAAAAGCCCTGGTCTCCACGAACTGCGTGGACTTCGACGATCTCATTCTATTGCCGCGTAAGATTCTCGCGCAGGATGAAGAGCTGCTGCAGCACTACCAGCGCCGCTGGCGATACTTCCTGGTGGACGAGTTCCAGGATACCAATCCGGCGCAATACAATATGTTACGCACCCTCCTGCCCGAGGGAGACAACATCTGCGTCGTGGGCGACGACGATCAAAGTATCTACGGCTGGCGCGGCGCGGACGTGGGCATCATTCTCGACTTTAAGAAACATTTTCCCCAGGCGCGAGCGGTCCACCTGGAAACCAACTATCGCTCCACGGCAACCATCCTGAAGGCGGCCAACGCGGTCATCGCCAATAACACCCGGCGCGTAAGCAAGCAATTGCGTCCCACCCAGCCCGGTGGCGATCGAATCACGCGCGTCACGACGCCCACGGAAGTAGACGAAGCCATCGAGGTGGCCGAACGCATCCATCGCATGATCATCCGCGAAGGCGGGCGCCCGCCGGGGGACTTCGCCATTCTGTATAGAACGAACTTTCAATCGCGACTTTTTGAACAGGAACTGCGCAAGCGCGAGATTCCCCTGCACGTCGTGGGCGGGTATCGCTTCTTCGACCGACGCGAGGTTAAGGACGTCATCGCCTATTTGCGAGTCATGGCCAACCCGAAAGATGAAGTCAGCTTGAAGCGCATATTAAATCGCCCCAAGCGCGGCATCGGCGAAGGGACCCTGCGCAAGGTTTACGAATACATCCTGGACCACGACGAAGAGAATCGCCCCGACCTCTATACCGCCTTCCAGCGCATGATGGAGAAGCCGGGCCTGATCCCGGGCATTAAGTCGGACGTAGTGGCGGCCCTGAATGAATTTTTGGAATTTCAGGAAGACTTTCGCAAGAAGTTCCTCAAGACGGACAAACCCAGCGTCGTGCTCAAGGACATGCTGACCAAACTGAACTGGGAAGCCGAGTTCAATCGAGACGGAGACAAGGAAAGCACGCTCAAGGCGCGCATGCTGAACCTCTCCGAAATCGTGAACATGATGTCCTACTTCGAGCAGAACCGCGAAGAGTCCGGCGTCAGTACCGGCGGCCCCGTCCTCTATGATTTCCTGGCGCGCGTGAGCATGATGGCGGCGGACAATGACGAGGAATCGCCGCGCGGACGCGTGCAACTGTTGACCCTGCACCTGGCCAAGGGCCTGGAGTTTCCCGTGGTTTTCCTGGCCGGCATGGAAGAAGGCCTTTTCCCCGGGGAGCGAACCCTGTCCGAATCGGCGGACCAGAACGCGGCCCTGGAGGAAGAACGCCGTCTCTTTTACGTGGGCATCACTCGCGCCCGCGAGAAGCTGTTTATAACCTCGGCCGCTTCCCGCCGTAAATGGGGCGAAGAGCTGACCGTGGAACCATCCCGTTTCCTGGTTGAATTGCCCGAGGATCTTGTTGACATCCATTCTCTCGCGGAGTCAGATGCGACGGATCCCGAAAGCCCCATGTCCCAGTTGTTCGCTGGGCTTAAAGCCATGCAGGGGGCTTAAAGCCATGCAGGGGGCTTAGAGGCCATGCAGGAGACTTAACATGCTGGAAAATATCGCCCTGGTAATCGGTACGGCCGTACTCTCAAGCACGCTGACCTTGATCATGGCCTACGTGCTGTACAAGATGAAGCTCAAGGCCAAGCTCATGGCCGAGCTGGACGAACTGGCCGACGTCATGAAAGTCAAGCTACGGGACGGCGTCGAGGAAGCCGGCCTGGAGCTCCTGCCCCGGTTTCGCTCCGAGGTTCGCGAAGGTTTCAAGGAAGCCATCAACTCCACCGTCAAGGGCGAACTCCTCGAAGAGAACGTCAAGTCCGCCGTCAAGACCGGTTCCAACATCATGGAGACCGGCCTGAACATTTTGATGGGAAAACCGAGCCGTAAGACCGAAGGTTCAGGTCCGAAGTAGAGGCCTTGTTTTTCCCAACGGCGCCGCGCCAATCCGTCAGCCTCCGCGCATAACACCGGGTCGTCGGCAATTTATTGTCGCGGCGCGCAAAGCACGCTCTCCTAACGCACGCCTTTATAGAAGATGATGAATGGAAGATGATGAGATCTCCCGCATTCGCAATCAGGCCCCGACCGTGCCTGAGTACTTCGTCGACCGGCCCATCGTAGGCGATGCCCTCAAGACCCTGCTGCTGGGACAGGATTCGCCCGAACGATTGCTGGTCAGTGCCGTGCACGGCCTGGGCGGCATCGGCAAGACGACGCTCGTCGCGGCCCTGTGCGCCGATCCCGATCTCCACGCTCGTTTTCCCGACGGCATTTTTTGGGCCGTGCTGGGTCAAAAACCGGATCTCCTGGCTATTCTGGGCAAATGGATCGCGGATCTAGGCGATGCCTTTCGCTTCACCACTCCCCGCGAAGCCTCCAAGCATCTATCGGAACTATTGCGCGACCGGCGCGCCCTGCTGGTGGTGGACGATGCCTGGGAGGCGGAGGATCTGGAACCCTTCCTGGTGGGTGGTCCCGGTTGCCGGGTCGTCATCACCACGCGCATCGCCGAGCTGGCCCGGGGATGCGATGCTCACCTTTACAACCTTGATCTCATGAGTCGCGATCAGGCGCTGGAACTGTTTCGCCGGCGCCTGGGGCGATTGTCGTTCCCAACCCGTTTAGTCCTGGGAGACCTGGCCGAGGAACTGGGTTACCTCCCGCTGGCGCTCGAACTCGCCGCCGCTCGTCTACAAGACGGCGCTGATCCCCAGCGGCTGTTGAGCGAATTCAAACGCGGAATCGCCAATCTGGACGCCTTGAACCTGGGCGAATCCGCGCTGCGAAATGAAAGCCTGCGCGTATGCTTTCGCCTGAGCCTGGATCAATTGTCCGCGGAACTGGAGCAAGCTTTTCGTTTGTTCGGCATTCTTCCCGAGGACGTCCGCGTGCATCCGGACATGTGCGCGACCCTCTGGGATCTGGATCGGGAGAGTGCACGGGAACGGCTGCGCTTGTACAGGGATCGCGCCTTGCTGAAGCCGGTCAGCGGCGATGATTTCACGGTTCATGATCTCCTCCACGACGAAGCGGCCCTGCGTCTGCAAGCGGCGAAGCCCCTGGGACGAGCCCATGAGGCATTCCGGAACCCCCA
>CAZGYS010000572.1:0-4581 GCA_964530305.1 uncultured Leptospiraceae bacterium | reverse complement strand
CCCAGACCATATTGGCCTTGCCCGAGATACCGTCACCGTCCGCGTCGTTCGGATCCGCGAAGCCGAGAATCGTGCTCTCGGGGATGGCCATAAGCAGACCCAGACCGAAAACCATGGGCGCCGTTCGCGGCGAAAAGTCATACCCCGTCGGCGTTCCGAAATTCCAGCTAAAAACATAATTGGGCGTACGCAGGGAATAGGGTTCGCCGTCGGGGAAGGTGCCCGGATTCTCCGTCCAGGTGAGCGTCACCGAACCCTCGGCCGTGATGCCGACGACGGCCTTGTCCTGCAATTGATCGCCGTAGTTGTCGAGACCAACGGGCCCGCCCGTAGTCGGATCGGTCTGGCCGGTCTTACTCAGGCGAAAGAGCATACTGTTGAAGTTGGTCTCCGTCGCCAGGGGCGGTCGTCCGCGTCCGTCGCGCACATGGCATCCGCGGCACGAAGCGCGATTGTGCACGGGCCCAAGTCCGTCGAAGGCCGCGCTGGGCGCCGTGGCCCAGTTGATATTAAAAATAGTATTACCACTTAGAAATTTGATCAATCGATCAATATCGGTGAGATTCGTAGCGGGGAGATCAAAGGCGTTCACCGTCACGTCGAAACGCGTCGTAAATCCGCCCGAGTATTCCTCTCCCAGGACAACCGGACCGGCCGCGCCGGCGATGGTCGCCGCCGCCAATAGCTCGATGCCCTGGTCGTCGTCTTCGCGCCCCAGCAGATCGTTCACGACCGTGCAAGCGCTGAAACAAAAAAGCGCGACGACCGTTAAAACGGCCGCCGCGGAAGTTCTCATATAATTGTTCATATCGTCTCTCTACCCGTTGGACAATACAAACCTCACGGACTCGTCGGTGTGATGGTATATCCAAGCAATGAACCGAAGCTGGTGAAGGAAGTTCCCAGACCTACGATGGTCTTCTGGGTTTCCTGCAACTGAGCCAGAATGGCTGCTTCTTCGGTGGTGCGAGACGAGTTAATTACCGAGTCGTAACGCCAGGTAGTGGTGCTTACGAACTGGTCACGTCCCGCGACAAGCGCCGCGTTGATCGAGGCGATGGTTGAACCGCCCTGAAAAGCGCTTACGAGATTTTGAATACCGGGACCGGTCGTGGAACCACTGGTACCGGTATAGACGCCGGAGAAGATGTTAATCACACCTTGCGCGTCATAGAAGAAGTCTTCCTTCGTCAGGTCGCTGAAACAGGAGTGCTCGTCTTCCTGCTGCAGGCCGGAGGTCAGGCCGTTCAGGCGTTCACCGCCCCATTCCCCCTGAGCGAAGCTGGCCAGGCCGGTAATTATGTTGGTCAGCATTTGGTCCTGATTAGACGCCACCAGGAACGTCCCATTGCGATAGTTCGTCATGGTGTCGGGATTCCATTGTTCAGCAAGCTGCGTCATGTGCGTTACCATCAGATCTGTAGCTGCTTTCAGGAATTTGCTTCGGCTTTGAGGCTGGTTGGTGCCCGGCGTACAACCGTTACAAGCGGAGAAGTCCGACGAGGAACGCTGACCGGCGGTCTGGTTGTAGGTGTTCGCGCCGACTCCACCGTCATCGCCCCACAGCATGTACTCGATGGCATGCCAGCCGACGGTTACCTTACCTTCGTCACCGCCGATACCGTTCTGCGCCAGCAGGTTGGTGGCATCGATGGTCGTGGAACCGGCGATAAATACGGTATCGATGTTTCCTTCGTCTACCGGCCAGGCGTTGAGCAGACCTTCCACTTCTCCGCCGTTAATGGACAGAACACTGGAAGTATCGATGGGGCCGCTTGAGAAGCGCGTCGCTTCAATCAGCAGGTAAATGCGACGGGCTTCCGTGTAGGAAGTCTGCAGATCCGTCAGACCGGCGGCCGTGGGAGCCAGCACGAAGGCATCCACTTTAGTCTGAAAAGACTTCATGGCCGTCAGCGCGTCACTGGACGTGTACCATACCAGGTTGGCGTAGTTGGTCAACACGTCGGACTTGCTCGCCGTGCTGGAACCGACCGCGGCCAGGGCCGCCAGCAGGGGATCGTCATCGCCGGAATCGTCGGAACTCAGACCCAGAATATTACAGCCCGCGGAGGCCGCTCCCAGGGCTACCGCGAACAACACCGTCGCCGAATATCTAAATATTTTCATCTTTCTTCAATCCTCCCGCGCGGAAAACCGCGCTCTTTGCCGAGAACCAGGCTCGGTCGGCACCCTCGCCCAATTGAGACTGATTCTCACCCGCGGATCGAAATTGCAACTGAGTCTCATTATCAAGTACTTTTTTATTAGAAAATGAATCCGACGCTGAAATTCACCCGATCGCTCTTATTGTTATTGGGATTGCGCTCGGAAATATCCGAATCCAGGTCCGATTTTGAGCTCCAGCGCTCATAATCGAGCTTAACGACTACGTTGGGATGAGGGAAATAAGCCATGCCCGTCGTAACGATCCGGCGGTCGTTCACCCGATCCGGAACACCCTTCACGCCGTAGGACTCCTTCGTGGTGTCCGTATTTTCGATAATGCCGATGTCGCGATTGCCGTTGGTAAGCTGGGCCGTCGTCCGACAGATGCCCGAGCTCGCGCAAACCGTATCCTGAATGTCTTCCCGGCCGCCCAGGGAACGCGTGGCCGTTTGCTTCTGTGTATTCACGTATTCATTACGAACGAAGAGCATCAGCCGATCCGTCTTCGTGCGAGCCAGAAATCGCTTCGGTAAGATAGGGACGTAGGCCAACAAGGGCATGATGTTGTAGGCCACTTCGATGTAGCCGCCTTCCGCCGTCTTGCCGATGTTCTGACCGGTCAGCTTATTGACGGCTCGCGCGTCGCTGTCGCTGATCCAACCCCGCGCGAAAAGACCGCGAAAGTCCCACTGATCGGTCTTCCAGCGAAAATGGGCCTCGGCCAGGCTTACGCGCACCTTCGCCACGCGATTACGCCGAGCCTGCTCTTCGAAATAACCACCCAGGTTCACGGACGGATCCGGCAGAGTACCCTCGCTGAAATTCGTAAGATTAATGCGCGAAAACAAGTTCACCGCGGCGACTTCGTTTTGACCGGATTCGCCGCTGTAGACCGAACCACCGGCAATAAGCCCGTCGATGCCCTTGTATTCCAGATTGAAGACGCCGGCGAAGTTCACGGCCCGAGCCAGCGAACCCTTCGTGCGGCCGCCGCGAATCCAGTTGGCGCCCGTGTATTCGGCCGCTCGCCCACCGTTGATAATCCCCGCGCGATAAACAAAATCGCCTCCCAGAATATCGCCGTGAAAAATCGCGCCGATTTCGCGCCAGGTAGTGGGAATGATTCGCGTCTCGGCCTGGGGACGTTCCGTGGAATAGAACGTAGTCGGTTCGTGCAGGTAGGAAGTGATACCCATGGGAACCAGGTTCAGGCCCAGGGCCAGCTGTACGGGCTTCGAAAACTCAAAATCGATATACGCGAACTCCACAAAGACCTGCCCCTGACTGAGCTCCTGTTGAGTGGCGACTTGATTGGAAAGGTCCACGGACGTTACCGCGGCGACATCGCGAAAGCCCGCGTGTTCGTATTCCAGTTCGGTGTTGAGGACGATCCAATTATTGAAGCGATAACCGGCGTAGAGAATGAAGCGATGAACATCGACGATGTCTTTCAGTTCGCGCTCTTGAAAATTACGGTATTTGATTTCGCCGTAGCCGCCCCAGGAAATGCCCTGGTCGACCCGATAGACGCCGGAGGCGGCCGGCCCCAGGCCCTTGACGCTCTCATAGGTCTTCACGGCCTTCTTGAGCTTGAGCTTTTCCAGCTCCTCGGCCAGAATATCCAGCCGCTCTTCCACGGACAGCCCGCCCTGCTTGTTTTGCGCAGCCAGATTCCAGGGCGCAAGCACCGCCGCCAGGGCGATTCCTCCCATGACCCTCTTCGCTATTTTCATCTTCCCTTCCATACCTGAGACTGAATTTTAGACTCAGTCTCAATATCATTTACAGAGGCAAGCCTTTTTGCGCGTCGTTGTTCCGACAGCCTTCTCACCAAGGGCTCTTTACCTCGGCTGAAGGCTCTTTCCTCCCGCTGAAGGCTCTTTTTTGGTTGACTGCTCGTCCGCCATGCCAAAATTGAGACTGATTCTCAATTTCAAAAGATGCAATCAACGAAATGAAGGAGATCCTACAATGAGGGAAGAAGACGCCACCCATGTGCTGACCAATTTAGTGAGCTCGAAAGGCTGCCGCATAGATAAGTGCTCCTGCGGCACCTACCATGTTCGTATAGCGAGCATGTCCATCAAACTGAGCCGGGAGCAATTTCGGGAACTGCACGGAGTGCTGGGAATGGCCGCCGCGGAAAGCCTGGGCGAAGCCCTGCACGCGAATTGAGGTCCCGTCGGAGAAAGAAGATGAAAACCGAAAAAACCATACCGCTGGCAACAGGCAATAGTTGCCGCATCGAAGCCACCGCCGAGGGCCGTGTAATGCTCTCATCGGGACCCGCCACAATGCATCTGGAATTTCAGGAGTTCCTGGAGCTCTGCGGAACCATGGCCGTCGCCTATAATCGCCTGCGTGAAAAACGCTCCGGCGATTCGCTGTATTAAACGAATCGCCTCAATCCATGGG
>CAZGYS010000571.1:0-4596 GCA_964530305.1 uncultured Leptospiraceae bacterium | reverse complement strand
ATTAAGAATCGTCAGGGACTTGACTTTTTCCCGCATGGCCGCGGCCACCTCGAAACCCACCGGCCCGCCGATGTCGTGCACCACCAGGTGAAATTTTTTAAAGCCCAGTTCCTCAATTACGCGCGTAGAGAAACGCCCCAGCCCCGTCCAGGTGTAGTCGAAGTTCGTCGGTCGCTCCGAAAGCCCGAGGCCCGGTAGACAAAAGGCAGCACCCCGCAAACCCAGAGCGGCCAGTTCCGGCAGAACCTTGCGGTAAAGAAAGCTGGATGCCGGCACGCCGTGGAAACAGACGACGGGATCGCCCTCACCCTCCTCACGTACGAATACGCGCACGCCGTCCACGGTGACGTAGCGCCCGGCGGCTTCGTGTTTCTTTATGTGTTCGGCTGGGGTCATGGTTGAACTTCAAGGCCGCGGAGCGATGGGTCAAGGGTTTGTTCGGAGCCGAATTGACTGCGCATCGCACTAAAGAACCCCAACCAAAATCGTCGGCCCGCGCCGCGGCTTCACCGCGAAAAGCGTTGAGTGCATTCGGCCTGGAAACTTGAACAACGCTTACCT
This sequence comes from uncultured Leptospiraceae bacterium, assembly GCA_964530305.1. Lineage (GTDB taxonomy): Bacteria > Spirochaetota > Leptospiria > Leptospirales > Leptonemataceae > CAZGYS01. The sequence continues at coordinate 4,035 of CAZGYS010000571.1, read as the reverse complement.
TCCGGAGGTTCAAGGCCGCGCCGCGACCCAAAACTCGCATTTTCTAATAAAATAGAGATACGATAACACATTTTTATTATTTTTTGTGTTTCCCACATAAAAACACCTCAAAACCAGTAAAACTACGTGTAAAATACTCGTCTATTCACTTGGCTCAACAAAGAAAACGGGCCAAAAACATTTGAAGGGGTAAAAGATGAAAACGAGTACCTGGAACATAAGGGAGCCGAGAACACGCTTTTCGGCTCTATTTTCTCTCTTGTTTTTGGGCGTCGCACTAACGGCCTGCGGCGATTCCAAAGCAAACGACCCGGCCATGGCGGCGCTCTTGCCGGCATTGGCGGGCAAGACCGACGGCTCCGAGCTGTCCTCTTCGGCGGATGCTCATCGCAATCGCGGAAAGCGAATTCCCGCCGGGAGCCTGACCGACGTATCGCACAAGTTCGCGGGGTTCGTTCGTTCGGGTTTTATCAATCCGGCGGACCCGGCCAATCCCGTGCCGGATACCGATCCCCTGGCGGGAGTCGCCTGGTTCGACTACAACAACGACGGCAAGCTGGACCTGTTCGTCACAAACGGCGGCGGCTACAACAACGGCCTGTTTCGCAATAACGGCGACGGGAGCTTTACCGATGTAGCCGTCGCGGCGGGAGTAGGCAACGGCCAGGGCAATGCCGCCGTGGTTGCCGCCGACATCAACAATGACGGTTGCGCGGATTTGTTTCTCAGCGGCGAAGGCGGCATCATGGCGGGTGTCGTTCAAAGCTCGAACAAGATGTACTTGAACAATTGCAACGGCACGTTCACGGACATCACGGCCGCGGCCGGATTGACCGGAACGCCTTCGTCTTTCGCGGCGGCCTTCGGCGATATCAACAACGACGGCTACCTGGATCTCTTCGTCACCAGCGCGGGCAGCCTTTCGCTGCACGTTCAACATAAGAATACCCTCTACCTGAACAATGGCGACAACACCTTCACCGACATCAGCGCTTCCGCCGGCATCGATACGGCGCTGGGCGCATGCGTGGTGGGTTTCAGCGATTTCGACCGCGACGGAAAAACCGACATCTACGTGGGTAACTGCAATGAAGTCAATTTCACCACCACGCCCTTCGAACTCTGGCGCAACAACGGCGATTTGACTTTTACCGATATCGCGCCGGCGGCGGGCATCGCCCTGGGCGGTTACTGGATGGCGTTCACCCTGGGAGACTACGACAACGACGGCGATTTCGATTTGTTCTCCACCAGCGTCGGCACCCTGGGCGGTCCTCCCAGCCCGTTTCAGAATTCGCCCCATTCCCTGTTCGACAACAACGGAGACGGAACCTACACCGACCTGGGCGTCGCGTCCGGCCTGGCTAACTGGGAGTTCAGCTGGGGCGCAAGCTTCGCGGACATAAACAACGACGGCCACCTGGACCTGGTGTCGGTGGGCAGCCTGCCTCCCTTCGGCGGCGTGGGTCCCGGACTGGGCAACCCCGGACGCTACTTCGTGAACAATCGCGATAAAACCTTCACCATGACCCAGAGCTTCGGGCTGGAGAACGATTGGAGTTCCGGGCTGGCCGCGGGAGACTACAACAACGACGGCCTGGCGGATATCGCCATGGTCACCAGCTCCTGGATCTCCGCCGACTTCACGACCGTTCTGCCGGGCAAGGTAGTGCTGTTGGAAAACACCAGCAAGCGTCGTAACTATATTACGATTCGCACGCGGGGCACTCGCTCCAATCGCGACGGCGTCGGCGCCCTGGTCAAGGTTAAGGCCGGCAAGCTGGTCCAGGTGCGCGAAGTGCGCGCCGGCTCCAGCTTCCTCTCCATGGACAGCCCCTGGTTGACCTATGGCCTGGGCAAGAAGCCCCGCCGACGCGTCAAGATCACGGTAAAATGGCCTTCCGGTCGCACCGAAGTCTTTCGCAAGCGTACGAAACGAACGGTAACCCTGGTGGAAGGTCGCGGACGTAGAACGCACCGCTTCTAACATTCGGCCTTTTAATGACTCTGGTCGACATAGAGAGCCTTTCGGGAAGGGCGGAAGGCTCCAAAATCGCGTGACCACCAGGCGTGTCGCGCGAAGACCGCGCCAAAAATATGCGGTCCGATTTTGCGGGGGGCTTCGCGCCTCCCGCTTTTTTTGCGTTTATTCGCCCAGGCGAACTTCTTCCACGGAGGAAAAAGGCAGGCCGTAGAACAGTTGCTCCAGGCGTTCCATCTGATCGGTGACGTCGGTGAGCAGGATTCGAGCGCGGGCCTCGCTTTCGTCCCCGCCGCCGGCGCGCAGGCCCAGTTCGGTAAGTTTCGCGTCCACGGCTCGGGCGGTTTCCACGGAGGAGTCGATGAGGGTCAGGGCGGGGAACTCGGATTGAATGGCGTCCTTGAGCAGGGGATAGTGCGTGCATCCCAGCACGACGGCGTCCACGTCTTCGCGGGCCATCTCCGAGAGATACTCCTGAATCACGAGAGACGTAACTTTCTTATCATGCCAACCCTCTTCCACCAGCGGCACGAACAGGGGACAGGCACGACTGAAAACGCCCATGGAAGAGTCCCGCTCATGAATGGCCCGTTCATAGGCCCCGGACTTGATCATGGAACGCGTACCGATGACGCCCACGCGACGCGTCTTCGTGCGCGCCAGCATCGCCTCGACGCCGGGGGCGACGACGCCCAGAACGGGGACGCCCAGCTTTTCGCGCAGGGCGATTTCGGCGTGAGCCGTGGCGGTATTGCAGGCGATGACGAAGAACTTGATGTCTTTCTTGAGGAGAAAATCGCCCGCTTCCAGACTGTACTTGCGCACGACGCGCGGAGAGCGAGGGCCGTAGGGAACGCGAGCGGTATCTCCCAGGTAGACGAAGCGCTCCCGGGGCAGCGCGCGAACCAGTTCCGCCAGAACCGTCAGGCCGCCCATGCCCGAGTCGAAAACGCCGATGGGTCGATTATCGCTCATGGCCTGGATTGAGAGACGGTCGTTTGGAGGCCGGATCCTTACGACTGGGTGGTGCCGGTCTTATCCAGTTCGAAAACCTGGTGAATGGCTTCCAGCGCCTTCTTGCCTTCGTCTACGTGCACGACGACGGAGATTTTAATCTCGGAGGTGGAAATCATTTCGATATTGATGTCGTTTTCCGCCAGGGCCTTGAACATACGCGCGGCCACGCCGCCGTGGGACTTCATGCCCACGCCCACAGCGGATACGATGGCGATGCGCTCGTCCACGTTGAGGGAGCCCGAGCCCGCTTCCTTGATGAAGGCGTCCACGACCTGACGCGTCATGAGTATGTCCTTCTCCGGCACGGTGAAGGAAATGGTGTTGGCGCCTTCCTTACCGGTGCTCTGAACGATCATGTCGACGTTCACGTTCTCGTTGGCCAGGCGCTCGAAGAGAGTGGCCGCGAGACCCGGCTTGTCCGGAATATCCAGAACCGATACGCGGGATTCGTCCGTCTTCAGGCTTACGCCTCGAACAACTACTTTTTCCATCACCTTATCCTCGGACACGACCAGGGTGCCGGTCGAATTATTAAAACTTGAGCGGACATGCAGGACGACTTCATACTTCGACGCCATCTCGACGCTGCGACTGTGCAGCACGCCCGCGCCCAATCGCGCCAGCTCCAGCATCTCTTCATATGAGATGGCGGGAATCTTGCGGGCCGTGAGCACCTTGTTGGGGTCGGTGGTATAGACGCCGTCCACGTCGGTATAAATTTCGCAACTGTCCGCGCCCAGGGCGGCGGCTACGGCGACGGCGGTGGTGTCGCTTCCGCCTCGACCCAGGGTCGTGATTTCTCCGTTTTCGTCCACGCCCTGAAAGCCGGCCACGATGCAGACTTCCCGTTTGGAAATGGCCGACATGAGGGCGTCGGTTTCGATGTGCAGGAGACGCGCTTCGGAATGACGACTGGTGGTGACCATCTTGACCTGCCCGCCGGTAAACGAACGCGCCGGCACGCCCATCTCATGCAACGCCATGCTCAACAGAGCGATGGAAACCTGCTCACCGGTGGACAGCAACATGTCCATTTC
>CAZGYS010000570.1:0-4602 GCA_964530305.1 uncultured Leptospiraceae bacterium | reverse complement strand
CTCCCCCGACACGGAAACCGAAAAGTCTACGGACGACGCTTCGCGGGTTGAGGGTTAGAAGCGGGGGGTTTAGTTCGGGGCGCCTGCTTTGGGCGGCGCTTCGTCTTGCTGGGGTTCCTTAACTAGTTCCTGGAAACGCGGGTCGTCGCGGAGGGACGCGAAATCCTTATCTTCGCGCGCGTCCTTCCTCAGATCAGGTTCAAGCTCTATTGCACGCTTCAAGTCTTCAAGCGCTAGATCATACTCACCCATCCTCGCATACAAACAGGAACGATTGAAGAGAGCTTCGGTTTGCCTCGGATTTAGAGCCAATGCCTGACCGTAACTTTCCATTGATTTGTCCGATTGGTTGGCATTGGCGAAGACGTCTCCAAGCAAAGCGTAAAGAAAGTCGTCGTTTGGAAACACCTTAAGGGCTTGATGCAGACTAGTGATAGCTTCGTCATGATTCCCCAGGTTACTATTTGCCCTCGCAAATACCCCATACACTACCGAATCTACATTACCCAGGGACATTGCCCGCCTGGCTGCATCAATGGCCGACTCAAATTGTTCGAGATACCAGTGGGAGCGAGCCTCTAATGCGTATAGCTCTCCATCATCTTTCCTGTTTTTCAGTGCCCCCGCAATTTCATCCGCGGCTTCCTGATAATCACCAGCGGCCATTAGTAGCTTTATTTTTCTTTTTTGTTCGGACAGAACATCATCGAATAGTTCCGGCTGACGCTTCCGCAACTTATCTATCTGAGTTTTTATTCTGCGCATTTCTTCTACTTCATTTTTTGACAGACGACCGGATAAATCATAAGGCACCAGGCCTTCAAAGCGTTCATCCAAACGAGCCTTATACTCGACCTCCAACTCCGCCAATGATTGCGTCACTTTTTCACCAGCCCGGCTTCTTAATCTTTCAATATCCTTCGAATGTTCGCCCTCCAACACCTGAATTCGCCCAGCCAATTCACTGGTCTTATCCTCAATTTCTTTTTCCAGCCTAATGCGCGACCCAGCCTCCGTCTTCTCCGCCAAACTTTGTATGATCGCCCCGCGAAAGTAGAACGCTAGAATAGCCGCGACGAGAGGTAAAAGCCCCAGCATCCCCATCAGCAGACCAAGCATCGTCGTGAGATTACCGAATACCGACTGAACCTCGGCGCGGACTTTTTCGTTTACAACCGCGGTGTCCTTGATGATCCCGCGAACCCATGCTTGATCACGCTGCTTACGCAGGGTTTGCACTTCCTTGCGAAGAGCTTGCACTTCCGGGGAAAGATTCGCGCGGTTTTTGGGGCTTTGTGCCGCGACGGGTATTACCGCGAGGAATAGAGGAACCGCAAGAGCGAAAAGAGCAAGGCGATAGTTCATGAGCCCGGAACCACCAGGTCATTACCGAATTCAACTATAAATTTCTCAAACGATCGACGTCGCGAGCGAGAATGCACACCCGCGCGGGACGAGAGCAGAATCGGGGCTCAGCACGAAAACGATGTAAAGTCAAACGGAAAAGTCGCCGCGCGCATGAACGTTTCGAACTCTCACCTCAAGTCCGAATGGCGAATCAGTTGATCAGCTCTCGGAAGACTTCATCACCCGGAATGAGTTTTGCTCGGCCCGCGCGCACGTCGGCCGAACGACGGAGGGCTTCGTTAATTTGCTCTTCCTCGAAGGGTTCGGGAATCTTGGCCTCGGGCAGGGAACGCATCAAGAGGCGGGCTGCTTCTATGCGATCGGCTTCCGGCAGGGCCAGCACGGATTCAATGAGAGTTCGGCTGGTCATATTCAAAAACTAGCACTGGAATCGGCGCCCGTCAATCGGGAAATGACCCCAATTCACCAGATATAATGCGGCAGCAACTTTCCCAATGCTTCCCGCTGAAGCAGCAAGAAAGAAAACCAGGCTAGAATCACAAGCATCCCGTTCAAGACGTATCGCCCGACGCGCGAAGGCGCCGGGAAAACGGGAAAAAGGGACCAGACGAGCACGCCGGCCGTAAACATTCGACCGATGTTGGCGAAGTTCATCCAGTATTCGTGATTGGTGGCAAGAGAAATTAAGGCGATGGCCGCAAACATAACGCCGCCCCCGTCCAGCGCGAAAGTAGTGCCGGAGACTCGCCCGGACGAACGCGAATCATGAAGCTCCTTTAGGCCGCGAAAAACCAGCACGCCGGCCGTCACGAAAAACAAGGGCAGTAGAATCAAAAGAAAACCCCGGGGCGAATACAATGCGTCGGGCGCTTGCAGGTATCGCCATAGGCCCAGGAAGGGCGCGCCCCCGTGCCCCGCGGCCCGCGCGGGAGTAAAGCCGATTGCCCACCACCATAGCAGGAGCGGTCCGCCCGTGGCCAACCAGAAGCCGACATTCATTAACGAAGCGCGCCTTTCGCGCTCCCGGCCCGGCCAAACCAGGCGCAGCAAGGCCGCGCCGCCGAAGCCGGCCGGAACGGCCAGCATGGTTTCCTTGGTCAGATAGGCTAAAGATAAGCATACGAAGGCGATGAGCATCGCCCGGGCTTTCGCGCGCGAAGCAAGGTCTCGCGCTTGAGCGCGCACATAATATAGAACACCGATCAACCCCAGACTTAAAGCGGCACCGTCCGCGGCCTGCAACTGAAAGCTCAACAGGGAAAAAGGATTCAGGGCGAACATCCACAGGGCAACCGGCGGCGCACGCGCGATGCGATGCAGCTCGAAAATCGCCCACAGATGCAAGCCCAACAAGACCAGCAAGATGCTGATCACCAGACCCCGAGGGCCGAACAGATAACCCCAGCCGGCCATCACGGGGAGACCGATGCGCGACCAGCGCAATCCGCTCGCGTCCACGCGCGCATCCCCGGGGAGTCGCCCATTCGAATATAGATCGGCGGCAATGTAGTAAAAGAACTGACCGTCGTAGCCGCCCGTCTCGTAGATCACCGCCCGGGGCGGAACGGTACGTGCGTTCAAGCGCGCGAAGCAGACCTGGTTGGGGATACAGCCGAAGCCCGTCAGGGAGGCCGCGCCGCCGTAGCGGACATAACGAATGGAAGCGGCCGCGGCGAAGAGAGTTGCCCCGGCGATTACAACTAAGAGCAGACGGCGCGAGGGCATGGAAGCCTTCAGCTACGGGAGGAATTCAGCATGGACTCGTAAAAGGAAGCTCCGCCGAATTTATTCACGTGAAAGCGCACGCCGCAATGGGGACAGGCGTAATTTCCGGCACGGGCTATGCGAATGGAGTGGGAGCAGTTTTCGCATTGCACCGTCCAGGCGCCGTCCTCGCGCTCGGACGCGGACCCCGTTTCCGGCGGATAGAGCACGACCGCATCACCCGAGAGAGGCTTGCCCAGTAACTGCAACTGCCTGGCCATACCCGCCGGGACCCGTTGAAACTCAAGTCGAAACTTCTCCGGATCCAGGGGCGCCATGGAGTCCAAACGCCGCGTAAAATGCACCATGGATTCAAACAGCGTCCGCGTGATGCCGGAACAGTCCACGGCCAGGGGCGCTCCACTGCGATCCTGAATCCGCTTGAATAGCCGGTCCGCCGAGAGGGTGTCCAGCAGGCCCATGGGTTTTAATATGGATTGATTTTCTGTCATGACTTTCGACTCTGGTTATATATTATCGGCGCCCTCGGGCTCCGAGCCCGCTTGAATTGAATATGCCCCCCTTATCCTGGTATCGATTACTTCTCGGTTGGCTGAAAGAATTATTTTGGATTCTGGTCTTTTTTCTTCAACTGCCCCTGCTCTGGTCTTATGGGCCCAAAGGCGGCCGCCGGGATACGCCGGTGATTATCGCCTGTGATTTCCTCTGCAATCCCACCATGTATCTGGGCTTGCGGAGTCGCCTGACGAAGGCCGGCTTTCCGGTGTTCATGATGCCGCCCGTGGGCCTTTTTCGGGGCCTGCGAGATCAAGCTAACCGCCTGAACACCGCCCTGTCTAAATGGAACATTCGACGGGGGATTCTCATCGGCCACGGCGTGGGAGCATTGAGCGCCCTTTCCCTGCCGGATCCGGGCCGTCGACGCATTGAACATCTCCTGACCATCGGCGCGCCCTTCCAGGGCTCACGCATCAATATCTACATAAAATTTCTGCCGGCCATGCGAGATGTTTCCGTGGGCAGTGAATATCTCTTGCTGAACCGGATGAATGCCCTGCTCTTTCCATCCTTCACTCCTTTCAGCGCCTGGCAGGACCAGTGGATCGTACCCTTCAACCTGGCTCGTTTCGGCCAGGGCCGGGACATGATCCTGGATCAGGTGGGCCACTACAACCTGACCCTGGGCTCGGAGAACCTGGCCACGTACATGGATTTCATCCTGGAACGCTATCCCGAAGCACCGCCCACGCAGGCGGAAACCCCCGCGGCGGCGGCCGCTCCTCCGGCCGAGAAAGCCGCTCCGGCAGGCAAAGCCGCGGCCAAAAAGAAAGCTCCGGTCGCGCGCGGTAAAACGGCCAGGAAAGCCTCCAAGACCACCGCTAAAAAGAAAGCGCCCGCCGCGAAATCGAAAGCCGCCAAAAAGAAAAAGACGGTTAAGAAATCGCCCCGCCGGCGCTGACCCGAGCAAACCTCCATGAGCGATTTGAGCGATTCTCCCTCCGGCGCAGG
>CAZGYS010000569.1:0-4604 GCA_964530305.1 uncultured Leptospiraceae bacterium | reverse complement strand
GTGAAGATCAATCCCTCACTATTCATTTAGCGCCTTGTCGGAAAGCCTTGCCAGTTCTTTCGCGTAGCGACCCGCGACGGCCGTGATCAAACAAGGCCGGCCGGTATAATGATACCAATTCAGGAACGTGGGGAACTCGCCTCGTTTCAAGGAAAGCCGCCCCAGGTTATGGGGCTCGCGCGGCCAGAAGGGCTCTTCGAACTTTAGCGCGACCTTAACGATATTGCCCATGGCCAGTTGTTTCATGGCGCGAGTCTTCCACGAAGGCAGCGCGGGTGAAAAGCGAATGGACCCGCTCTGGAGTACGCCCAGGGGCACGGTAATGACGGCGCCGTCTCCGCGGATGGTCCCGCGATTCGTGCGTATGCGTACGCCTTTTCGGGAATGGTAAACGGCGCTTACGCGATGACCCAGGCGAATGTCCAGACCCTTTGCCAGCGCACGCGGAATTTGATCGTATCCGCTCGGCATAACCAGATCCTCGCCGTCGAAGCCGCCGCCTTCGCGCTCCATGAAATACGAAATGCGATTGAGATCCTGGCCTTCGGTTACCGCGCGCTGATCCAGCAACCAGTTCAGCCCCAGGCGTTCCAACCTGGTAAGGGGCGGGTGCTTGCGTAAGACCACGCGAATCGCATCCATCATGGAGATATCCCGCTTGAAGTTTCGTGGGGAAAGATTGCGGGCCCGATCCATGATGGCGCTGACTTTCTTGTAGACGGCGTAGGCCCGCTCGTCGTCCAGGGGGCGGCCTTTTTCGTCCACCATGGCCAGACTGTCGTAATCATGGGGCACGGTGTTCACGCCGAACTTTCGCGCCAGCGCGGTGAGCGGATTGCCGGAACTTTCCTCAATCCAGCCCGCGCCCATGTCCATGGGAACGCCGGTTCCCCGGTCCGTCCATATGCGTCCGCCGATGCGATTGCGGGCCTCAAGCACCACGACCTCGAATCCGCGTCGGCGCAGGTCCCGGGCAACGGATATGCCCGCCATCCCCGCGCCGATGACTATGGCCTTGCCTCGACTGCCCTTCGCGTTGAGCATGGAACCGGCCGAGATGCCCGCGGCCGCCGCCGTCCAGCGGCCCAGGCCGTGAATCAAAGTCTTTCGGCTGATGGTCGGGTTTTCGCTGGTTGCCATGGGCGAATTATGACCGCGACGCGAATCGCCTCAAGCAAAATTTCGGGGCGTGATTATTCGCCCGCGGGCGAATCAATCCAGTCGGCGATGAACAGATTCGTTTCGCCTTTTTTCTCATTGAAGCGATTGGAGGCGAAGATGAGCTTTTTGCCGTCCCGGGAAAATACGGGAAAGCCGTCGAAGGTGCCGTTGTAGGTGATGCGCTTGAGACCCGTGCCGTCGATGTTGATGATGTAGAGATCGAAGTTACGGCGATTTTTGGCGCCCAGATTGGACGAGAAAATGATGCGTTTGTTGTCCGGGTGCCAGAACGGCGCGAAGCTGGCTTTACCGAAATTCGTAATGCGTTTGATGTTCGTGCCGTCGGAGTCCATGATGTAGAGTTCCAGTACCGAGGGCCGGACCAGTTTATCGCGCACGAGTTCGTCATAGACTTGCTTTTCGCGGGGGTTGGAGGGCCGCGATGCACGAAAGACAATCTTCTTACCGTCCCAGGAGAAGAAGGCGCCGCCGTCGTATCCGGGGCTCTTCGTGAGTCGTTTCACGTTCTTGCCGTCGATATCCATGCGATACAGCTCCGGGTCGCCGTCGCGCATGGACGTAAATACGATGGCGTCTCCCGCGGGGGATACGGTGGCCTCGGCGTCGTAACCAGGTGATTTCGTCAGACGGCGAACGTCGCTTCCGTCCACGCGCGAAACGAAGATATCATAGGAGTCGTACAGCTTCCATACGTAGCCCCGGGACCTGTCGGGGGGAGGGGGGCAATCCCGGTATTCGAGATGCGTGGAGGCGTACACGATGGTCCGGTCCCCCGGCAGGAAATAGGAGCAGGTCGTGGAACCGAGGCCGGAAGAGACCGGACGGCGATTGGTTCCGTCCACGTTCATTACGTAAATCCGATCGCATTCGGCGCCCCGGGGCTGGGATTGGAAAACGATGCGTTTCTCGTCGAAGGAGAAGTAACCCTCCGCGTTCTGGCCCGTCTTCGTCAGACGCTTGATGTTCTTGAGATGAACTTCGCCCGGTAGGCGGTAGGGATCTCCGGAGCAAGCGCCGAGCACGACCATGGAGGCCGCTAGAAGGGCAATGGCGATGTTTCGCGTATGGTATGGTTTTCGAGTCGTCATTCGTATAATTCTAGTGAAGTTCCACCACCAGGCGGATTCCGTTTTCATCGTACTTTTGCACGGCGGCAAGGAAAGGAAAATTGATCAGGGTAATATTTCCCATGGGCAGAGCTTGAACCGGGCGCTTGTGACCGCCCCTGGTCGTTACGAGATGCACGCGCTTGACTTTCGCGCCGGCGATGACGATTTGATAGCGTCCCGTGGAAAGCATCATGGCCGCGATTCGTTTTCCCTGGGGATCCTCGGGTTGCTTCGCGGCGGGCCTGGAGTCGGTCTTTGTGTTCGCGGCCTTCGCTTTTAGTTTTTCACGATAAGCTTCATCGCCCCAGGGAAAGTAAAACGAAATGCGTTTCTTGACGGGATCGTATTCGGGGACTATGGGCATGCCGCCCGTGAAGGTCTCGTCCAGGGGTTTCCGCCGACTCTTTTTCAGGCGAAAGGCGACCGAGCGAATGCTGTCGAATTCCGTTGTAAAATTACCCAGGGTTACATTACGCACGGAGTTTGAGGGCTGGATTCTACTCAGTATCTCTTTACCGAAGAACGTGGCGCCGATGGCGCCTCCGAGCCCCGGGTCCGCCGGACTTTTTTCCCCGTTCGCGGAGCGCTTCTTCCCGGCTTTGACCGTTTCCCTGGCCGCCGTGATGCGCCATTGAATGTCCAGGGAGCCGTCGGCGTTGACGGTCACGTAGTGCAGGATGTGGAAACACCCCGGAGCGGCCACGCCGGCCGCGCACAAGGTAAGAAGCAGCAAAACGCGACGCGCGAACCCGGCAAGCATCGCACGTCGTTTAGAAAGGGATTCGGCGAAAGCCCACACGACAAGGCGGGCCTTATTCCAGATCAACTACCAGACGCAATCCGCCGTCTTCGTACTTGGCCATGGCGGCCAGGAACGGGAAGTTAATCATGGTGACGTTACCCATGGGGATGGCCCGCACGCGGGTCTTATCATCGCCCTTGTTCGTGACCAGGTAGACGTTCTTAATCTTAACGCCGCCGATGATGATCTGGTAGCGACCGGTGGACAGCATCATGGCCGCCAGTTGCTTGGCTTGCGGATTCTCGGCCGGTTTCTTTTGTCCGTCCTTGCCTTTCTTTTCCGCTTTCTTATCGCTGGGAAAATTGAAGACCATGCGCTTCTTGACGGCGTCGTAGTCGGGATAGATGGGTAGGCCGGAAGCGAATTTGGAACCCGCGGGAATGCGCGCGCCCTTCTTGGCCTTGAAGCTGGCCTTCATGATTACGTCGAAGTCGGTGTTGACGTCTTCCACGACGACATTGGTGGCGATTTTTTCCAGCTCGGCCTTGAGTTGACCCTTGTTGTCGAAGATGTTCTTGCTCATGCCCGACGCGGGGTTATCGCCTCCGGGTCCGCCGCCCCCCCCGCGGGCCGCTTGTTTTTTTTCAGTCTGACGCATGGCCGCGGAAACGACGAAGCGCCACTGCACGTCGACCGTGCCGTCTTTATTTACATTGAGGAAATGCAGGATCTGAAAACAACCCTGCATGAGCAGAGCCGAGATAATTATGGCGATGGGCGCGAGGACGCGACGAAGATGAGTGCGATTGATCATACTTGTAAGGAAACACGGCAAGCGGGCCTTACAAGAAAAAAAAGCGGCGTGGTCTAAAAAATCGCCCCGGGCGAAGGCAAAAAAACGTTTTTACGAACGCGAAAAAAGTGAACGTTTAACCCGCGTCATTCACGCAACGAGCGGGTCAGCCCAGGTTGAATTTCTGGTTTGATTCGTCGTCCGAGAGGATGGTGAAGACCGAATCGAGGCGCGCGGATTTGAAGGCTTTTTCAACGGCGTCCTTGAGTCCGAAAACGAAGACCGAATTATTGCGCTTGGTGGCTTCCATCTTGAGTTTGATGAAGTCACCGATTCCGGAGGAGTCCACGTAATCCAGCTCACGCAGATCCAGCGCGACGTCCTGGCTGTCCAGGTCGACGTTGTCCGCGAGGACGCCCTGGAAGTCGTCCTTGTCCATCAAGGTAAACCTACCTCTAATGGAGATTAATCCTGTACCGTCCAGGTCCTTAAATCGAAACTCGGCCATCGTGTTTTCCGCGAGAAATGGATATTACCTTTAATTTCATGAACACCGGGATTGTCAATCAGGACAATATATCCTGGTATTCACGAAATTATGTATTCTGGCGGCGATTCAAGGCGCGTTGCTCCAGGAACTTGATCTGCGCCGTCAGGGTTTCGTTCACGGGAGTAGGGTGGCCGATTTCGCGGCCCAGGCGACATATCGCGCCGTTGATGAAATCGATTTCGGTGCGTCGGCCCGCTTCCAGGTCCGCCAGCATGCTGGGGCGATGCT
>CAZGYS010000568.1:0-4615 GCA_964530305.1 uncultured Leptospiraceae bacterium | reverse complement strand
CCTGCTCGCCCTGTTCCTGGGTGTGCTCTATTTATTCGTCGATGAAAAAGTATCCGCAAAGCTTTCCATTCGGGATCCCTTTACCTGGCTGCCGGCGCTGATCCTGCTCGCTTTCGCCGCAACCAATGTTTTCAACGACAACTACGTCCTGGGAGCCGAATGGGTCCTGCGCCTGGCCATCGGCTTTCTGTTGTTTCAAATTGTGAGACTCAAGGCCGAGGAAATCGCGCCGCGCCAACTGATGCGGATTCTGTTGATCATCGCGGCGGTGCACGGCTTTTACTTTCTGACGTCCATGTTCTTCGGCATCGCCGAACACGGGCTTACCTACATCCTGGACAAACGCACGCAAATCGCCGGCGTCAACACCAACGACATCGCGGGTTATCTGATTATCATTCTACCGCTGTTCCCGGCCATGCTCCTGGACGGCAGAAATCAGGCTCGGGCCCGCGCGCTTCCGGTCTGGTTTATCTTCGGTATTTCCCTGATACTCCTGGTCGTCGTCAAGGCCCGCGCCGCCTGGCCGGTTACGGCCGTCAGCATGCTCTTTCTGTTCTTTTTATTAAAGCGCGGCGGCCTTACGCCGCGCACGCGACGACTGCTCACCGCCGGAGCCGTGGTGGTCTTCCTGGGCGGCCTGTTGTTTTTGTTCGCCATTCGAGACACCAGGTTCATCAGCGATATGCTGGATTCCAATACCCTGAGGATCCGCGTCGCGTTCTGGCAACTGGCTTCCTGGCTCGTCGTGGAACATCCCCTGGCGGGAGTAGGTGCCGCGGAATTTTCGGCCGTTTCCACCGTTCCTTTCACGACGGAGGTTTTCGCCCCGAATACGGAAACCTTTCGCGCCTTTACCAGTAGCTTGATCAACTACGTTCACTCCCACAACATGATTCTTCAATTATGGCTGGACGGCGGTCTGGTGTTCATGCTCCTGCTTGTGTCGTTCTTCATGTTGATTCTTTACTCGGGATTGCGATTCGCCGGGGGGCCCCATCGCGTGCTCCTACTGGGCGCCTGCGTCGCCCTCACGGCGATGTTCCTGCAGGGTTTCATCAATTACCATTTCATGGATTTCGCCACCTGGCTGCCCATCTGGATGCTGGCGGGACTCTTGACCCGGGGGGCGACCGAGGCGCGAACATCCACGCCCGACGAAGCGTCGAAGAACACGTCGAAGGAAGCTCCCGAAGATGCTCCCGCGGCTGCTCAAACGTCCCGCGGAATTCTCCACGGGGTGAGTCTTGCGGTGGTACTCGGGTTGTCCGCCTACTGCGGGTTGAACCTTTATTTTCACGCGGCGGCCATGAATTCCATCAAGGACAATCGCGTCCGGGACGCCCGTAAGAACATCACCTTCCTGCCCGGAGATCCGGCGCGGGACGAAAAGAGTCTGACCGCCGCCTCCAAAAACATCGAACGAGCGCTGGCCCTGGCTCCCCGGGACGTCGGCCTGATCCAGATGGCGGGCGAAATCGCCTTCTGGCGCGCCTGGAAAAAAGGCAACGCGGAACGCACGGAGTTCGCGATAAATCGCCTGCGCGCTTGTATTCGCATACGGCCGCGCTCGACCCTGTGTCGAATTCGCCTGGCGGGGTTGCTGGAGGATTCGGGCAAGCCGGCCGCCGTGACCGAAAGCCTGGAACTGCTCAAGGAAATCGCCGCCCTGGATCCCCTGAACCTGCGTAAGACCGGGCACCGCAATCGCTTTTGACTCGCGGTATGCACGAAACGGGTTGCGCGTCGACTATAAAGTTTGGTAGCGCATCCAGAAGCGATCATTGGGCAGGCGACCCTCGTCGTCCTGGGCCAGTTCGGGGCGAATGGAATTCACGAAGAACATGTCCATGACGCCCTTGTTCTTAACATTAAATCGCCCGCGATACTCCGTGGTGAAAAAACTCTTCACCAGCCGATAGGTGGTTTCCGAAATATTTACGCGCCCGGTCACGCCGCCGGCCTCCATGCGCGCGGCGGTGTTCACCGTATCGCCCCAGATGTCGAAGGCGAACTTGTGCTTGCCCACGACTCCGGAGATGACCGGACCGGTATGAATGCCCAGCCGCAGTTCCCAGAAGGGTTCGCCCAGGCTCTTTTTGATTTCGCGCATCTGGTTCATGAAGGATTGAATTTCCAGCGCGGCGAGAATTACGTCCACGGGATTGCCCCGATTGGGGCGCGGAATGCCGCCGGCGCACATGTAGGCGTCCCCTATGGTTTTGATCTTTTCCAGCTTGTAGCGCTGGGCGACCTCGTCGAAATAAAAGAAGCAACGGTCCAGTTCCGAAATCAAACTCTCGGGCGATACCTGCTGGGCCACTTCCGTGAAACCCTTGAAGTCCGTGAACAGAACCGTGACCATATCGTATAAACGCGGGGCGGCGCTGCCGTGTTCCTTGAGTTCGTCGGCGGTGTCCTTCGGCAAAATGTTAAGCAGGAGTTCGTCGGACTTTTCCACCGCCTTCGCCAGCTCCGCCGTGCGTTCCTTTACGCGAACTTCCAGACTCGCGCGCTCCCGCTCCAGGGCTTCGTAGGCATGGGCGTTTTCCAACGAAATGGCGGCCAGGGAAATGAAGGCCTCCAGCAGGTTCTCGTCGTTTTCCGTGAAGTGTTCGCCGTCGAGTTTGTTGAGCACCTGGATGGCGCCCAGGATTTCGCCCGCGTGATTCCTGACGGGCATGCATAGAATCGATTTCGTGCGATAGCCCGTCTCCCGGTCGGTTTGTTGATTAAAACGCGGGTCTTCGTAGGCCTCGGGAATATTGATGACCTCCCCCGTGGCGGCCACGTGTCCCACCAGGCCCTTGCCCATGGGCACGTGAATGACCGACCCGTCCAGCGTCACGCGACTGACCAGTTCGTTGCGCTCCTTATCAACGAGAAAGAGCGAAGCCAGATCCGCGTGCATGACTTCCTTCACGCTTTCCACGATGCGACGCAGAAGCGAATCCAGATCCCGCTCCGCCATGAGGGAGCGCGAAACCATCATCAAGCGGGAGAGATCGCCGTTACGCTGGTGGATGGAACGAATATGAGCGAGAGACGCGTAGCGACGCCCATCCTCACCGACGCGCACGCCGGGAGGCAAATCATCACCCGGAGGCGACTGGAATTCAGAGCTCGTAGGCATCGCCCTCACGGGCTAGATGGATTCGTAGCTTGCCCCGGGCATTGGATACCTGGAGATAGTCCGCCGCCTTGGCGTAGAGCTCGTAAATTTTTTCATCACTGTGAGCGGGTTCGTGGTGGGTGAGAATCAGCTCTTTGATGTGCCAGTGAATACAGCAGTCCACGGCGATGGTCATGGCGGTATGGCCCCAGCCCTGCTTCTGCTCGGCTTCCGTCAGGGAGTACTGGGCGTCCATGATCATCAGGTCGGCCTCCTGAAAGAAACCCTTGTACTGCTGGATCAGATTGGAAAGGTCCGGCCCGTAGAACTCCGTGTCCGTGGCGAAGATAAATGTTTTACCGTCGGCCTGAATCTTGTACGAGATGGAGCCGCCCGGATGCAGGAGCTTTTGCGTGGTGATGGTGAAGGGTCCGACTTCCACGCTGCCGCCGGACGGGATGTAATGAAAGTTCTTGCGGGAAGGCGTATCCGCGAACGAAAACCGGGTATACTCCGGCTTCTGCTGGTGCGTCATGCGCTCTTCCAGGTTTTCCAGACAGGAATAAAAATTCACGGTGGACTCGGGCTGGTGGCCCGGTACAAAATAGGGCCAACCCTGGATGTGATCCCAGTGGGTGTGGGTGAACAGAATGTTCATGTTCTTGTTGAACCCATTCTCCATCATGTCCACGCCCAGCTTGCGGGCGCCCGTGCCCATATCCAGGATGAGCTGGTGCTCCCCGCTCTTGACTTCCACGCAGGTGGTGGCTCCGCCGATCACGGACTGCAGTTCCCGGGGCAATGATTCCAGTACCGCGCTGGGCGAGACTCCGGGCACCTTGAGCTTCTCTTGACCCAGGGTCAGCGCCTTGATGAACTTCTGGCGCAACTCATCCGACTGCATGGGCGTCGGCAGGGATCCACGCACCCCCCAGAGCTTGACCTTCAAGATTGGGCTCCTCTGATCTTCCGGGCGGCAAAAACCCGGGCGAGTTGATGTATGGAATAATGCATCTTATCTATTTTCGGACGCGGTCGGCGGAGTATTTATCACCGTCCGCATCCAAATAATTTATCGCATACCCGGGTTGAACATGATTTTTTAATATCGGGTGCCCTTTTTCCAGGCGATTTCCAGGGTCCGTCAGGATTCCTCTTCCTCGTCGGCGGCGAAGAAGGCGATATCCTGGTTGAGGTTTTCCGAGATATTGGAGAGAAATCCCGCCAGGTTGGCCAGACTGTCGGTGGAAGCGGCGATGCTCTGGGTGGCGTCCGAAATTCGAATAATGGACTGGAGAAACTCCTGATTCGTGGTGGACTGGTCTTCCGTGAGACGGGAAATCTCGGCCGACATATTCAGAACCTTGCCGAAGATCGCCTGAACATCGGTACTCATGCGGGTTTGCTCATCGGCGTCGTCGGCGATGCCGGCGATGATGCGATTGGTCTCGCCCACGTTCTCATTGATGCGATCATAAGCTTCCGCCGTCTTCTCGATGGAGG
>CAZGYS010000567.1:0-4641 GCA_964530305.1 uncultured Leptospiraceae bacterium | reverse complement strand
AATTGATACTTCAAATCGTCCTGACATCCGTGTTCCCGATCCGCTTCCTTGAAAATCGGGACGTAACTCCACTCAGATCCGTGAATATATATAGATCTGTCTCTCTATATGGAGCTACATCACTTGTTTCGGGAAGGCGCGGGACGGACCTTAGGGTCTGGAGGAAAAAAATAGACCTTTCCCGCGAAAAAATTGCCGGTTCAGGCCGGGGCCCGACTGGTAAATCAGGCGCGTTGCGCGCCGCTGTCCGATGACACTATAATCGGAAGCACCAGGAAAATCTTTAGTGAAATTTTTTCGATAGAGGAAGAATCAGCGCCATAGCCGGCGCCGTTCCTGAGACGAGTAGCTCATCAGGGGTCGAAGATCGCATTATCCTCTTTCAACCCGCAGGTAATGGCTGTGAGTCCCGAGCCGAGGAAAAACCCCTGGAGGCCGCGAATCTTACCAATGCAGTCATCCACTTCCGAGCTCTTGTAAAAGGAACTCGATTTGATTCCGGCCAATTCACCGGAGATGAGGGAAAGTATGCTGATCCGCGCGCTTCCCGAGACCGCGGTAAAGTTTATAATATCCGCCAGAACGGCGGCATTGGTGATGCGATTCGAAGCTTCCGCGCCGCTTTCGTGACCCGGGTTCAAACCGAGCTCGTTCAGTACAAGACAATGTTGAGAGATTCCAATGCTCAAGGCGACAAGTGGAGTCCAGATCCATTTTTTTATATTATGCAAACCTTTTCCTTAAGTATGTCGATGCTCGTTCATCGTTAAACACCGCGCTCATTCGCGGACATTGATTGCAAGAGTTTTACCGAGGCTCCCCTTCACTGCCCCGCCGGCTCCACCCGAATCACCTTGCCGGCTCTATATATAAGGAAGAACTTCTTGCCCACCATGGCCGGATTGGCGCCGGGCGGGCCCTCAAGCTTGTCCGTGACCGGTTCCACCAGATTGGCTGGAACCCGGGGCTGGGGGCCGTCTTCCAGCTTGCTGACCCGGACCAGGACACGCTTTCCGGCCACATCAAAGCCGTATTCCACGGCGCCCGCGTAAACCGCGCAGGAGCGATAAACACCCGGAACCCTTGACTCTCCGGCCGGATGGCCTCCCGCGCAAGACAGACAAGCAAGACCCAGGACCGCAAACAGGCCAAAGCGGGCAAATCGGGAGATTGGCGAAAGCGGGCGCGATTTCATGGTGCACACGCTTCCATGGGTTCGGGCGGGGCGCAAGGGCTAAAATTGTGCAATTTTCAGGGGCGGCCCTTGTTATATAACCAGCGATGGGATGCAAGCGGCATCCCTCGAATCCCCTGGCCGGACCGTAAATCGCCCTTGCGAAAATCCCGGGACGTGCCATGCTGGACCCTGGAATAAAGCGATGTTAACAAAATTCAAAACCATGCGCGGCATCTTAAAGACCCGCCTGACCCCAATTCTTCTGGCCGGAATGCTCGCGGCCGCCGTAACCGGTTGCAGCATTATAAATGAAGCTTCCGGAAAGAACGACGACGGCTTTGAGGACATCCTCAAGCTCGTAAACCAGGTCCAAACCTTTCAAAAGTTCCAGCAGGGACTGGACTGGGCCAACTTCGTCAGCGATGTTTCCGCCGCGGGCAATTTGCCGACCACCGCGGAAACCGACGACACGTATCCGGGCACGGCGCCGGTATCCAATGAAACCACGGGCGCCTGTTACATCGACAACACCGGCAGCGTATCGGGTTTCGATATGTGCTGTTACAACATCAAGCAATCGGACTGCTTTAATGTTTCCACCATCTTCAGCACGGGTTACGATTTCACTTTCGTAACCGGTTCCAATGAAGCCGCGGCCTGTACCGGAAACGGTTTCAGCCAGCAGGTCTCCACGACGACCTTCTCCTGTTTCACCAAGTAATCACCATGCTAAATAAACTTCTCGCTCAAACAAATCACGCGCTCGCCGGCATCGCCTTGCTGGCCGGAGCGTTAACTTTCGCCTTGCCGGGCACGCTTCGCGCGCAGGCCGTCTGCCAGGGCACCGCATGCGGAAGCCTGCCCATCACCGCGGACCAGCTGGGCGGCCTGGCCGTTAACCTCAAGTTTCAATACGCGGACCTGCTGACCCGGGACATGGCCGACGCCTCCACCGCCGGCACCCTGCTCGGCCTGCCCCAGGGCTCGGTCAAGATGGACGGGACCTACGTGGGCGGCATCGGGATCGGCTTCGGCTTCGAGTCCACTTATAATGTATTCGTCTTTACTGAATACGGTTCGCTCACGGGAATCGAAAGCGGCGGTTATTCCCTGAATCCGAAGTTCTTCGGCGGCGTGAACCTGGGTCGCGTGCTGGGCAAGAACGACGGCGATCGCCTGGGGCCGTTCGAATGGAATCGCATCGAGGTTTACGGTAGTTTCTTTAACCGAACCATTTCGAACGGTAACGGCGCCCAGTTCAACGCGGGCGACGGTTTCGTCTTTAATGAGCAACAGGCCCTGCAGGCCAATGGCACGCTGGATCTAACGCAGGGTTTCACCTTCGACGCGACGAAAGGCGTCCGCTTCTCGGATCAAAACTCCATCGCCCTGTCCGCGCAGGGAGTGGAAGTGCGCTACGTGGCCCTGGAAGGCGGCGATTCGCTGGGTGTCAGCTGGATCGAATTCATGGGCGTTTCCGCGGGCGTGGGTTTCTACCGTTCCTCCGCGGACCTGGAAGTCATTCAGGCCACCAGTGAGCTGGAAATCAACCTGGGCTCGGCGGGCACCGTGGTATGGGACAGCTGGGGTCTGGCCACCTATAACCTGAGCATGCGCTCCATTCCCGTCGAAGTGCGTTCGGGTCTGGAGTTCTGGGGTTTTCTACGCCTGACGGGCGCCGCGGGCATCTCATTTAATTCGGGCACGGTTTCGCTCAGCTACATTCGCTACGGCAATGCTTTCGTGCGTGACACGAATCTGTTCTCGTTTCTCGGCTCCACGTCCGACTCCAACCTGGGCGTGGTCGTCGCTTCGGACGCGAAAATTCGAAGCAATACGTTTTACTTTAAGCCCGGCGTCGAGTTCAGCTTTCCCTACTTCAAGTTGACCTTCGAAGGTTTGATGTCCCGCCAGTCGGAAGGCTTCAACCTGGGCATGCGCGTGGAAATTTGAGACATTTTTTCCGCTCCCCCGTATTATAAGCGAGGGGGGCGGAAAGATGGACGCGATTATCCACGAAGTAATCAAGGCATTCTCACATCCAGGACTAGCGGTTCTTCCGTTCTTCGGAGCATTGCTGGTCGTGCCCTTCCTGTTTTTGTTCGCCGGACGCATGGCGGACGAACTCCTGTTCGGAGATCCGAAACTATTGCGGGAAAAAGGACCGGTTGCGCGGGCCCTGCTGCAACCCTTTCGCGGTCTTTTGCCTTTCTGGGGTTTCGCCGTCGGAATCTACATCGACGCTGAAATCTTCAACAATCGCGGCACGCATATTCCCGCGGCATTCGACCTGGCCGTGACGGCGCGCTTCCTCACGGTGATTTGCATTCTACGTTTTCTGTACGCGCTGTTGCGATTCTTTTTGAATATTCCCAACCTCACCCGCGAGCGCGAAAAGCGGCTGCTGGTAAAACTCTCGTTTACCCGCAACCCCGCGGCGCGCTGGACCTACATCGTCCTGGCCGTTCTTTTTCTGGCGATGCTCGGCATCCTGGGCTATGTGCTGCTCATGGTAATCGCCCTGGGCCTTTTGATGGCGCCCTTCGCCCTGCGAGAGCCCGCGCGGGATCTCGCCGCCGGCATGTATCAGATGCTGGTCCTGAAATTACAGCCGGGCACGCGACTGGAAAACGGCTCGCTTCACGGGCGCCTGCTGGAAATCGGCCTGTTCCATTCAATTCTGGAAGAAGACGGCCGACGGCGAAAGCACGCGAACGGCTCCCTGTTCCTGGGCCCCCTGATCGTGGAAACGAAACCGGTGTCCATTGCTTCGACCGACGCGGCGACGCGCGGGCCGACGCTTCGTGAGCATCCGCGCCGCCGACAGGGTTCGGAACATCAGTATTAACACTATTCCTGCTTGACGCGAGGCCCGGGAGCGTGGTGATGAGCCATGCTTTGCGGGCACCCCAAAGAAAATTTTCGCGGGCGATTTTTTTCGCGCAAACTTTCCGGCCTGGTCTTGTTTCCCCTGTTACTGCTCGTTTTCCCGAGTACCGAGCTGTTGGGGGACTCGGTTCGACTGGTTTCGGGCAAAGTCGTGGAGGGCAAAATCGTCAATCAGACGCGTAAATATGTTCTACTACGCTCCCGGGGGCGAGTCCGTCGCATCTTGAAGCGAGACATCGACACGATCCAGTACGGACCGACGCGAAGAAAACGTCGGCGAACCGCTCGAAAATCCGTAAAGAAAACGATTAAGAAACCCGTGAAAACACCGGTGAAGAAAAAAACAACGACGGTTTCGCGCGCCCGACCGCCGGCCGTGAAAAAGGCGCCGACGAAAACCGCGGGCGGACGTACCATCTCACCCGCCGGCGATTCCATCTGGTCGGCGTTCCCCGGCGCGCTGGTGCCCGGCTGGTCCCGCCATGACGGCGGCTATTCCCTGCATGGCGGTTTGATTGCGGGGGCGCACCTGGGTCTGGCACTCTTCACGTTCAACACGAACAACAATCGCCGGG
>CAZGYS010000566.1:0-4649 GCA_964530305.1 uncultured Leptospiraceae bacterium | reverse complement strand
CCCACCCTTTCGGCCAGTCCCGCCAGCGCCAGGTCGTCTTCGCGATCGGCTTTTTCCCGACTCCTGATGTCGTCCAGGCGCTGGGACACTCGCTCCAGGTCCACGCCCTTGATTTGCGAATGCTTGTATTTCTCCTGGTTCACGGCCAGGGTCAACTCGTGAAAGAATTGCGGATAGCGCCGTCCCAGCAAGTAGACACCCAGGATCACGCCGACGATCCCCAGCACCAGGCCGCGATTCATCAAGGGCAGACCGAAGGGCACGGCAATCATGCCGCCGATGTTTAGAATGATGCCGGCCCCACCCAGAATCGCCGTGGTCCGCACGGCCGGGTCGGCCTTCACGAGGTTGGAGAACCGGACGGGTCGCACTTCGCGCAGGGTCAGCACGAGAAAAAACGTAAAGTAGATCAGGCCGCCCATGAAAACGAATTCCTCGTAACCCGGGTAGTCGCCATTGCCCACCGCGGCGATGCGTTCGCGCTTGGCCTCAGAGCCCTGCAACCAGACGGGCAGGAGCAACAGGGCGGACAGCAACGGCGCGATGCCGTACATTTTCCAGGCCGAGGGCACGGGCCGTTCCAGACCACGCAGGAGGTATTCGTAAATCAAGGGTCCCAGCAGATAGTTCAGGGGAACCGAGAGCATGTAAAAATGGGGAATGCGCGCCATGTAGCCTGAGACCAGGCATTCCGAATGCAACAGGCTGACGCCCAGCGAAGCGAAGATCGCCGCGGCCACGCGTCGGCGAGGTCCGGGGCGAGGCGAAAGCAGTTCGCCCGCGGCCATGAGCAGGGCCAATCCCGCTCCGAATAAAGCGAAAAACGAAGCCGGAGTCATGACGCGCGCGAATCAGCCGCGATTTTTTCCGGCGATGGTGTTCAAGGCCCGGTCGAATACCGGCTTTTTGATCAAGGTCTCCGAAAGCTTGACGTCGGTGTCCTCGGCATCGCGCACCATGCGCAGCAAGTGACCGCGATAGATTTCGCGTGTGGGCAGGTAGGAATCCGGCTCCATGCGCATGATGCCGTCAGCGCGCTTCAGGGTCATGGCGCGTAATTTTTCAGGCGATTCGGCCGCGCCGTCGATGAAGCCGATATCCAGTGCTTCCGCGGGCTTGTAGGACGTGCCCTCGATCATCAGGCGAATGGCCGGCGCCTGCACGACGTGGTGCATGCCGTGAATGTAGGCCAACGGCAGGGGCAAACCCACGGCCAGCTCGCTGAAACCGATGCGGCCCGCTCCGGTCAGCATGAAGCGAAAGTCCGCCGCCAGCGAAATTACCGCGCCGCCCGCCATGGCATGTCCGGCGATTTCCACCATCCATGGTTTTTTGATTTCCAGCAGATCGCCGAAGGCGCGAATCATGGCCGTGATGGTTTCCTGGCGCTTGTCCATCTCCAGGCTCAAGAGCGTTTTGCCGTCCAGGCCGTTGGAAAAGAATTTATCATTGGCGGAGGTGACGATGACGACGTCCGCCTGGTCCGCCGCCGAATGCATGGCGGCGATAAACCCCCGCAGCAGATCAATATTAAAGGTATTATTGGGCGGCAGGCAGTTCATCTCGACGAAGGCGACCTTGCCGCGTTTTCGCTCTTCGAAAGTGATGGGAAAATTTTCGCTCATGGGTCATTTCCGCGATCGGCCTTTCAGGCCACAAGAAATTTAGACCCTCACTCAACTACAATTCGCGGCAAATCGCCCTGAACCCGGGTGACGACTTCGTAGTTAATCGTTCCCGTCAGTTCCGCCAGTTCCTCGGCCGACATGCTTTCGCCTTCGTCGACGCCGATGAGCACGGCTTCATCGCCCTGGGCGACCTGCTCGATGTGACTCACGTCCACGGCAATCATGTTCATGGAAACGCGCCCCAGCAATCGCGCGCGACGACCGCGAATCACGACGTGGGAGCGATTGGAAAGGGAACGCTCATAGCCCTCGAAATAACCCACGGGCAAAACGGCCAGACGGGTTTCGCTCTGGGCGCGATAGGTACATCCGTAGCCGATGCCGGATCCCGCGGGCACGGTTTTGAGATGGGCGATTCGCGTCACCCAGCGCATCACGGGTCGTAACTCCGGCAGGGGACCGGGCGCGGCGTGGAGGGATATGCGCGTTTCCCGGGACGGCCACAATCCGTACAGGGCGATGCCGCAACGAACCAGATCCAGGCGGGACTCGGGCAAGAGCATGGCCGGGGCGCTGGCGGCGGCGTGGACCAGCAGCTTTCGAGAACCGGCGGCCTTGCCGGCCAGCTCACGGTATCGCCCGAATTCCTTCATCTGGGCCAGGGCATATTCCTGATCCGTGACGTCCTCCACGTTGGCAAAGTGGGTCATGAGCCCGGCCCAGGGCAGCTCGGGTCGTTCGGCCAGAAATTCCAGAACCCGGGGGGCATGGTCGGCATCGGCGCCCAATCGCCCCAGGCCCGTATCCACCTTGAAGTGAAAGGGCGTACCGGGGTTGTATTCCGCAAGGGCCTGAATCTCCTGCAGGGAAGAAACCACCAGCGCAATGGCCGAACCGGGCGGTATGAGCTTGTAATCCCGCTCATCCTGGCGCCCCATTACCAGTACGGGAGTCTTCGGCGCCGACTCCCGGACCCGGAGAGCCTCCGGCAGGGCATTGACCCCGAACCAGTCCGCCTTTTCTCGTAGGATCTCCACGCACTGGTCAAGCCCGTGGCCATAGGCATTGGACTTGACGACGGCCATGAAAAGACTGCCGGGACATAAGCCGGACAGGACCTGCGCGTTGTGCAGGAGCGCGGAGCGGGAAATTTCGACTTGAGTTAACACGTGACTGGGCGGTTTAAAAGACTGGACGCGAGCGGTCAGTCCCCCATTTTGACCCAAATTTGCAACTTATTGAAGCAGCTGTATGAAAAAGAATAAGCAAAAACGTTCGGTGCGCATTAGCATCGCCGCCAAACGACACAAAAGGGCTCTGCGCTCCAAGGCCAAGAGAAAGCATCGCCTCGGAACCGGTTTCAAGGATATCGACGAACAATAAATTTTTCGAGACGTATCCACTCTCCAATCGTCCTTTACATAGTTCCTGATATACAAAGATCGATAATGATCGAAAGAAAGAGCCTTCCGCCCCTGGTGGGAAGGTAGGCTCGAATTATATTTTGTGACTGAAACGCCCCGGTGACGGCGGAATTCGGCACGCGCGTGAGCTATGATGAAATGCCGTATTTATTATTCGCTTCCGGATTCGTTTTTTTTCGGGCGAATATTTGAGCAATCGGCTTCGTCCAATTGTTGTATCGTAAGAGACGGCGGGTTTCGCGCGCGAGCTCATACCCAAACCGCAATAGAGGATAGAGCAGCTTGAATCTCCTGGAAAGAGTTCGGCAAAAAAAGCGCCTGGCAATCTGGCCTCTGGACATCGGTCTGGCCGTGCTTGCTTATTATATCGCCGGGGCCATTCGCTTCGATAGCTTTTATCCCCCCGACTGGGCCACCTATTCCTCGGCCGGTGAATTCACACGAATTCTGGTAATTTTTCTTTCCGTCAAGGCCGTCCTTTTCCTCGTGATGGGCTTGTATCGTAATATCTGGGCCTACGCTTCCACCCATGACCTGCTCATGATTCTGCGGACTACCGTGCTCTCATCGCTGGCGGGCACGGCCGCTCTGCTCTTCTATAATCGCCTGGAAGGCATTTCGCGCAGCGTTTTGATTCTGGATGGGGTCTTTCTTTTTCTTCTGCTGTGCTTTCGCAGTTTCAGCTGGCGCATCATGCGGGACCTGCTGTTCATGCGATTTTCGCGCAACGGCAAACGCACGCTCCTCGTGGGCGCGGGCCTCACGGCCAATCGCCTGGTGAGCGAACTGCGCTCTAATTACGACTACGAACTACTGCCCGTGGGCTTCCTGGACGACGATACGTCCAAGATGGGCGCCACCATCCAGGGCCTGCCGGTACTGGGCCGGGTTTCCGATCTGGACCGTTATCTCCAGGCGCTCAACGTCGACGAGGTCATTATTACCACGAAGCTGACCGGTAATAACGTGCGGCATATTTATCGCGCGTGCGAAGAGAACGGCGCCATCTGCAAGACCCTGCCCCCGCTCAATGAAATCCTGACCAAGCCGGAAATCGGCAAGTCCCTGCGGGACATCAGCCTGGAAGACCTGCTGGGTCGTAACGTCGTCAAACTGGAAACCCAGGCGCTCTTGAAGGCATTGCGAAATCGCACGATTCTGATCTCGGGCGCGGGGGGCTCCATCGGCAGCGAGGTTTGCCGTCAGGTGATGCAGTACGAACCGGCGGCCATGATCCTGCTGGACTCCGCGGAAACGCCCCTCTACGAAATCGACTACGAGCTACGCAATAACGGCGGCGAAAATCGCAAGCTACCGCAAATCATTTCCGTCATCGGGGATGTTCGCAACACGGCTCAGCTGGAGCGCGTTTTCAAGGACTACGATATTCATTCCGTCTTTCACTGCGCTGCCTATAAACACGTGCCCATGATGGAGCTGAATCCGGGAGAAGCCATTCGCAATAACGTCATCGGCACGGTGAACATCGCCAATGCCGCGCGAGACCACGGCGTGGATCGTTTCGTGATGATCTCCACCGACAAGGCCGTGAATCCCGTGAACATCATGGGCGCCACCAAGCGTATCGCGGAGCTCT
>CAZGYS010000565.1:0-4662 GCA_964530305.1 uncultured Leptospiraceae bacterium | reverse complement strand
CATCACGGGGGATTTTTTGCGCCCGGCCGTCCCGGCCGCGATTTCACCCAGGGCTCGACGGCGCAGCTCCAGGATGTGGGCATTGCGTTCGGCGGCGATGCTTTTGGAACTGAATACCAATCGCAATACATATGCCTTGCCTCGGTGTCGCCGCAGGTGCACCCGCACCTGAGTTCCCATGTTTTCCATGTCAAAATAATGGCGATGCACGTTCACGGCCTTGCCGTAGAACAAGTGCAGGCTGTCCATGAAGGTCTTCTTGTATTCTCCGTGAAAAGGCATGGGCATGGAAAAATGCACCATGACGGCGAACAAGCGTGCGGCGCCCGGTTCCTCGGCCGGTTCCAGGACCAGACGCTTCAGAACGGTCTTTGCCTTGCCGTCACGAAAGACGCGCTCGGCCGTTTTCTCCCGCACGCGGGACTTTCTAAAGAAGGAGTATTCGTAGCGGGCTCCACCCTTCGCCTTGATGATGCGATCCCCCGGCTTCAAGTGCAGGAGTTTACCCCGTCCATTCAGCTCTCGGGCCAGATTCTCGTAAACCGCGCCCCAACTGAATACGAAGGCATGGTGCCTGGCCGGACGATTCAGGATTTTGTCCATGGACGACGGATCGGCCGCGGTCTTCTTTTTATCCGGCGCCGGTTTGTCCACGCCGCGATTTTCAGGCATTGGCTTCGTCGGCTTCGACTTTTCCCGGGCCGGCTTGTCTCCCGCCGGCTTCTCTACGACCGGCTTCTCGACCGTCCGTTTATCCGTGCCGGGAATCTCTCCCGTAGGACCGTACTGGGCCGCCAGGGGCCGGGTGGCCGTACTCAGAACCGCGGCCGCCGAGATCATCAGGACAATTGCTCTATGTGCTCCCATGTTATATGTATCGACTGAATCGCCGGGCTTCAAAGTATTGATACTCGGAGAGCTGGAAAAAATGAAAATCGGTCTGGTCAGCTACTTTAACGCCCGTCCGCTGGACTACGGCCTCCGTCTGCGGGCGGAGCAACCGGGTTCCGAGCTGGAACTGGTGCAGGAAACCCCGGCTCGCCTGTACGAGGCCCTCATGGCCGGAAAACTGGACGCGGCCCTGATCAGCTCGGTCGAGGTCCTGCGCAATCCCCAAAAGCTGGGTTATTGCGATTCGGTGGGCGTCTGCGCCCGGGAGCAGGTAAAGTCCATTCTATATATCCGTCGCCGCGGGGCGGACGGCTCCCTGAACCCGGATCAAGGCGATTTCACGGACCGGATCCCCGAGCGGGTCTACACCGACTCGGGCTCCCGCACTTCCGTGGCTCTGCTCCAAACCCTCTTGTATGAGGGCGCCGGAAAGGTGGTGCCCGTGATTCCCACGCCCCCCGAGGATATCCCGGATCTACTGAATGAAACCTCCGCCGGGCTGTTGATCGGAGATTCGGCGATTCGCTTCCTGGCGAGTCCCCGCGTGGACGAATTCCATCGCGTGGATCTGGCGGCCTGGTGGTCCCGGAAAGAAGGCCTGCCCTTCGTGTTCGCGCTATGGGCCTACCCCCTGGACAAACCCGTGACCCATGATGTTTTCGAGGAATCCCTGGCCCGTGGGCGCGAAGGCATGGATGAGATCATCGCCGCGGCTCCCTTCGAGGGCGCGCGCGAATACCTGACGAACATTCTTCACTACCGATTGACGGACCGGGACCGCGCGGGACTGGCCCGCTTCAAGGAGCTACTACGGGCTTCGGAGCTGCTATGAGTTCCAAGCTCCAGCGCACCGGCTTTTCGCGCTCCATGGTTTCATTGAGACCCATGCGATAATAGCGCAAGCCGTCTCGCAAAAAAAGACCCTGATCCGAAACCAGCAGAAACTCGGACGGAAACGAAACATAAAAATCCAGATAACGCTTGCGCAGGGACTGGGTGACGGCGCCGCGAATTTGGCGCGATGCCCAGCCGGCGCGGGCGTCGGCGGCCCTGGCGGCGGGAAAAGAGCGATCCAATCGTAAACGTTCGCCTTCGCGATTCACTTTCAAGTCACCAAGCAGAATCTTCTTCAAAGCCGAGGGTCGCGAAAAACTCACTCGAAAACTGACCTTGCCCCGACGCTTGAAGCGAGATTTCTTGGCCTTCGCGCGCGTGATCTTCACCGAGAGCTTACGAACTTTCCCGCCGTATCGAGCGCGGATTTTGTCTTTTTCCACGGGCAAAAAACCCAGTATGGATTTGTCGGATTTATCATACACGGGCACGTCGTACTTAAAATCAACGTAGCCGCTGAGATCTTTCCTGAATACGATGCGCTCTTCATAGTCGAAGCAGCCGGTGAGAACCCCGGTCAGGCAAAAGGCGGAGGCAAGTAACGCGATTCGACGAAACACCGGGGGAAAGTCGATCATGCCCCGGGTGAAAAGCGCGCTCATGGCCCAATTCCGGAGCCTGCCGAAGGGAAGTCAAGACGAACAGCCTGGACGAAATCGTCGCGCACGGGTGGATGGCATCCGGTTGACAGAGCGGCCGGGCCGGGCAGTCTGACCTGGTCGTGAAGTCCCTGTCCGATTATCTGAGAATGATCAAATTCTCGCATTCCCTGTTCGCGCTGCCTTTCGCGGGAATCGCCTTTATCCTGGCCCTGCCCGGCAGCGGCCTGCTCCAGGACGGGATCCCGACCATGGCCTTCTATATTCTGATTGCGCAGGTCATCATTTGCATGGTCAGCCTGCGCAGCGCCGCCATGGGTTTCAATCGCCTGGTGGACCGCGATATCGACGCGGCCAATCCCCGCACCAGTAATCGCGAAATCGCCTCGGGCCAAATCTCGGTCACGTCCGCCCGCTGGTTCATCGGTCTGTCGTTGGCGGTCTTTATTATTACGGCTTACACGATCAACTTGCTGTGCGGTCTGCTCGCGCCCGTCGCCGCGGCGCTCGTACTCGGGTATTCCTATACCAAGCGCTTTACTTTTCTTTGTCACTACGTGCTGGGCATGGCCATCGGCGTCGCGCCCACGGCCACCTGGCTGGCCGTCCGCGGCGAATTCGCGCTGGTGCCCGTGCTCTGGAGCGCGGCCCTTACGCTGTACATAGCCGGTTTCGATATTTTGTATTCGTGCCAGGACGCGGACTTCGACCGGGAAGCGGGCCTGTATTCCATGCCTTCGCGCCTGGGCATCGGCCCGGCCCTGGCAACGGCGCGCGTCAGCCACGTGGGCGCGGCCGTATTGTTCGTGGCCGCCGGGCACGTAGCCGGAGCCGGGTATGCTTTTTTCATCGCCGCGGCGATTGTAGGCGTGCTCTTCATCATCGAGCATTCCCTGGTGCGCCCCGGCAAATTGGATCAAATCCCCATCGCCTTCTTTCACATCAACGCTTCCATCAGCGCCATTCTCTTCGTAGGATTGCTGGCGGACTATTTCATTCGCGGAGGCGCCTGAACTGGACGCTTCGCGCCTCAGATTGGTCGTAGGCGTCACGGGCGCGAGCGGCGCTCTCTACGGCGCGCATTTCCTGCGCGCCCTGACCGAAATCGTCCCCGGCGAATCGTCCTTGATCATTTCTCCGGCGGCCTTGCGCGTCTATCGCGAGGAATCCGAATCGAAGGTGGATTCAGTCGAAGCGTATCTGGATGAAGTGCTTTCCCCCGCCGCCGCTCATAAGCATTCATTCACGACCCACGATCACCGCGACATCGGCGCGAAACCCGCCAGCGGCTCCACGCCCCGGGACGGCATGGTGGTCGTGCCCTGTTCCATGAAGTCGGTGGCGGCCATCTGCCACGGATATACGACCAATCTCATCGAGCGCGCGGCGGACGTCAGCTTAAAGGAAAGAAGAAAGCTGGTGCTCGTTCCCCGCGAAACGCCCTACAACCTGGTGCACCTTCGCAACATGACCGCGCTAACCGAGGCGGGCGCCGTCATTCTACCGGCCAGTCCCGGCTTCTATCAATTGCCGCGCACCATGGACGACCTGGGGCGTTTTATTGCCGGGCGCATTCTGTCCCTCTTCGGCGTGGAACACTCCCTCTTCAAACTCTGGAAACCCGACGAATAACGGGGCTTCGCCGGAACCGTCCGCGATAGCGTCAAACGGCGACGGCGCTCACCGTTACCGGAATTCCGTCCAAGACCGCGTTGCCCGACGGCACGTCATAGAGATTCGCGTCCGTTAGAATATTGGTGTTCACCCCGCGATAGGCATCCACGACCTTGCCGGCGGATTCACCGTTTGCGCCCGCGGGCATGTCGTCCGCCGACCAACCGTGGGGCAGACTGACGACACCGGGCATGACTTCGTCCGTAACCTTGACGTTCGCTTCCAGGCGACCGGCCTTCGACTCGATCACGGCGCGCCCCGCGTCGGCCAGACCCAGGCGTTGCGCGTCTCCCGGATTCAGAAACAGCGCGGTGCGATCGTCGCCCTTAACCAGGCGTTCAATGTTTCGCATCCAGGAGTTATTGGATTTGATGTGGCGACGACCAATCAGCACCATCTCGGGCGCGGTTTTCTTAAGGGTCTCGCGAAGACGCGGAATATCGTCGGTGATGGTATCCGGAGCCATTTCAATTTTCCCCGACGCCGTGCGAATCACGTCGGGCACGGCCGGTTTCAAGGGGCCCAGATCAATTCCGTGGGGATTCGCCTTCAGTTTGGCCAGCGAAAGACCGTCCGGATTTTGGCCGAAGCGCTCTCCATAAGG
>CAZGYS010000564.1:3387-4675 GCA_964530305.1 uncultured Leptospiraceae bacterium | reverse complement strand
CCCAATGGTTCGGCGCAGCAGGCTTTGCTGAGCCGAACCATTGGGCACGGTCAGTCCGCCGGCCGGACCGTCGTGATTGATTCGGCTTCCGCGAATCAAGGCCAGTATCTCGTCGCCGTCCCGGCGCGCGTCGCTCAAGGTCTTGAGTACGACCATGCCGCAGCCTTCGCCCCGAACATAGCCGTCCGCGGACGCGTCGAAGGTTCGGCATCGACCACGGGGCGAAAGTGCTCGCAGCATGCTCATGCTGATCGTGGATTCGGGAGACAGCATTAAATTGACGCCCCCCGCCAGCGCCGTCTTGCTTTCGCCGCGGCGCAGGCTTTCGCATGCCAGGTGCACGGCCGTCAGCCCCGACGAACAGGCGGTATCCACGGCCATGCTGGGACCGCGCAGACCCAGAATGTAGGAAATACGACCGGCGGCCACGCTATGGAGCGTACCGGACGCGCTGTAGGCGTTGGTGCTTGCCGGATCCCCGCCGGACGCCGCCAGGTGGTAGTAGTCATTGGTGGTCATGCCGACGAATACGCCCGTGGCGCTTTCGCGTAGTCCGGCGGCGGGATAACCCGCGTTTTCCAGGGCTTCCCAGGTGGTTTCCAGAAGCAGGCGCTGCTGGGGGTCCATGGCGACGGCTTCGCGAGGCGATATTCCAAAAAACTCCGCGTCGAACTCGTCCACGTCTTCGAGCAGGGCCGCGCGGCGCGAGACGACCTTACCGGGAATTCCGGGGCGATCGTCATGAAAGCGTTCAAGATTCAAGCGATGCTCGGGAAATTCGTCCACGGCCTCGATCCCGTCTCGCAAAAGATGCCAGAATTTTTCAGGCGTATCGGCTCCTCCCGGAAAGCGACAGGCCATGCCGGTAATGGCGATGGGTTCTAGTTTGTATGGATTTGCCTTCGTGTTTCGCGTCTCCGTCACCACGACCTTCTGAGCCTTCGGCGAATCCAGCCCCCGCAGGTGTTCGGACAGCGCGCGAATGGTGCCGTGCTCGAAAATCAAGGAACGAGCCAGAGCGTGTCCGGTTTCCCTGGATAGAATACGCGCAAGGCGAACCGCCGTGATGGAGTCCATGCCCATCTGGAAAAAACCCCGGTCCGGATCCGGACGGTGGGAAACGGGCGCACCCAGGACCTCGTTCACATGGCGCGAAAGCAAGGCTGTGTAGTCGCGCGCGGGCGCATCACCGGAACGCGGCGTGGGAGCCTCGGGTGGTGGAAACGACCTGGTCGGGTTCGCGGGTCCGCCCTGGCGCAGGTGTACTCGAGTCCACGGGTAAGGCGGG
>CAZGYS010000564.1:0-3365 GCA_964530305.1 uncultured Leptospiraceae bacterium | reverse complement strand
CCATGGGGCCGGGGTGAAATTTCTCCTGGTCCAGGGCGAAGCCGCCGGCGTACAATGCCCCGGCGTTAAGCCGTAGTGAAAGTCGGTGATCTTCATGACGCCCCAGAGAGGCGACGGCGAGCGCTTCCGTTCGCGTATCCTGGATGTGATGCACCAGGGTGGGATGGGGACTTACCTCCAGAAAGACGTCATATTCGTCCGGAAGATCGGCGATTGCTTCGGCGAAGAGAACCGGCTGGGTAATCTGCCGCGCGAAATAATCGGCGTCCAGGGGGACTGAAATTGCCCCGCCGGTGACGCCCGAATAATAGGGCAGCCGCGAGGACTGAAATTCAATTTCGCCGGCGGCCGCATGAAATTCATCGCGGGCTGCCTTCATGGTCGGTCCGTGAAACGCATAGGCGCCGGCCAGCGGTTTCGCCGGAATGTTTCGGTTCCGGGCGTAGGCATGAAATTCGTCAATGCGAGCTCGGTCGCCGGACAATACCAGCGAGCGCGGAGCGTTTCGCACGGCGACGACCAGCTCTCCCGAAACAACGGCCGGGATTTCAAGGGCTTCTTCGACGGACAGCCCCGCGGCGATCATGGCGCCCCTTGCATGTCCGCGTTCCATGGCGCGCCCGCGAATGATCGCCAGACGCATGGCTGATTCGAGATCCAGCATCCCGGCGATGTGAGCCGCGGCGATTTCGCCCGCGCTGTGCCCGATTACGGCCATGGGACTCACGCCATGCTCTTGCCACCACGCGGTGAGCGCGATCTGGAGCGCCAGTAGAGAGGGCTGAACAAACTCGGTTCTTTCGGCTCTGGAATCCGGATGCGCCATGAATTCCAGGGGAGACCATCCGGCGATTGCGCGACACAGCGCATCGCATTCTTTCAGTTTTTCGTGAAACGCCCGAGAGATGCCGTTTTTGGTGTTCGCGTCGGCAAGAGCAAAACCTCGACCCGGCGCCTGACCCGCGTAGACGAAGACCGGCGCGGACGCTCTTTCGCGTGCCCGTTCCCGCACAATCGCGGGATGTTCTTCCTCGGCCAGGAAGGCTTCCATGCCTTCCTGGATTCCCTTGTCGGTCACGGCCGAACAGGCCAGCCGGTATTCATCATGCTTGACCTTACGAGCTAGAAAGCGAGCCAGCTTCCTGGCTTCGCCCGGTTGGTCGGAATTTTTCAGACGACGCCCGAGAGCTTGAACGCGAAGTCGCAGGGCTTGTTCGTTGTGCGCCGATAGACACAGAAGAAACGGTTCGTCTTTTTGCGTCGGCGTTGCGACTTCTTTTTTTTCACCGATGACGGGCGCTTCTTCCACAAGCACATGGGCATTGGTTCCGCCGATACCAAAGGAACTCACTGCGGCTATGCGTCGGTCCATGTCCGGCCATTGGCGGGCTTTCGCGCTCACCTCAAGTTTGTGTTCGTCCCAGGGTATTAGCGGATTGGGTTCACGAAAGTTCGCCTGCGGCGGGAGCTGGTCGTGCAGCATGGCCAGGATTACTTTCATGAGTCCCGCGGCGCCGGCCGCGGTTTCCAGATGGCCGATGGTCGCCTTGGCGGTACCCATGGCCAGGGGCGTATGGGATGAACGAGTAAGGGCCTCGGCGGCCCCTTTCGCTTCCAGGGGATCCCCCAGCGGCGTTCCGGTACCGTGCGCTTCCAGATAGGCCACCTGGTCGGGCGCCACGCCCGAATCGTTCAGGGCGGCGCGAATCAGTTCGGTCTGGGCTTCCGCGCTGGGTACCGTCAAGCCCGCGGCGGCGCCGTTATGGTTCATGGCCGAGCCCCGCAGGACCGCCAGAATGCGATTGTCGTCGCGTATCGCGTCCGCGAGACGCTTGAGCACGAAGATTCCGCAGCCTTCGCCGCGAACGTAGCCGTCGGCGGCCCCGTCAAAACCGCGGCAGGAACCGGTGCGCGAAAGTGCTCCCGCGCGACTCAAAGCGATATCGACTTCCGGAGAGAGGATCAGGTTGACGCCTCCGGCGAGAGCCGTTGTGCATTCGCCGGAGCGAAGACTTCGAATGGCCAGATGTACGGAAGCCAGGGACGATGAACAGGCGGTGTCCAGCGCCAGGGAAGGCCCCCGCAGCCCCAGGAAATATGAGAGTCGTCCCGCGGCCACGCTGAACTGAGTGCCGGTCAGGGAGTAGGGAGTAATGTTTTCGCGCTCATCCGAATGCAGGCCGGTCTTCGCATAGTCCGAGAGCCCGATCCCCAGAAAGACGCCCGTGAGTGTTTCCTTGAGGTCCCCGGGCGGCAAACCCGCGTTTTCCAGGGCCGACCAGGCGATTTCCAGCAACAGGCGTTGCTGGGGATCCATGGCGCGGGCTTCCAGGGCCGATATTCCGAAGAACTCGTGATCGAAGGCGAAAACATCGCCTTCCAGCCAACCGCCGCGCGGGGAATACGAGAATCCGGCTTTGTTTTCGTCCGGGCTGAAATAGGCTTCATGATTCCAGCGCTCCTCCGGAACCTCTTTTACGACGCTTTCGCCTTTCCGTAAAATGTCCCAGTATTCCTCGGGGGAATTCGCGCCGCCGGGAAAGCGACAGGCCATGCCCACCACGGCCACGGGTTCGGAGCGCAGGGCTTCCATATCGCGCAGATCGTTGCGCAGGCGATCGGCGGTATAGGCCAATTGCAGCGTGGAAAGTTCGGAGATCTTTTGGTCCGTCATGCCGTGTCCCTCAACGACTTCGCAGGGCATTCAGGATTTCGCCGTCGCTCATGCGAGCGGCTTCTTCCAGGACTCCGGGAATCTCGTCGCTCTCAAGCTTCGGGGGCGGTTCCTCCGGAGTGGACGAATCGGCGAAACGGGACAAAATGTACGTGGTGAGTGAGGCCGGATTCGGATGTTCCAGTAAAAGCGTGGGCGGGAACGGCGCCTGGAAAATTGCCTGGAGACGATTGCGAAACTCCACCGCCATCAGCGAATCAAGACCCAGCTCGAAAAACCCCCGGTCGCCCGGTAGGGCCGCGTCCGGCGCGGTCAACATTGCGCGTAGCAGATCGCGTATTAATGAAAGCAAATAACTTCGTCGCCGTTCGGTCGGCAGGGTTTGTATTTGCGCAAGTGGATCGGAACTCACGGGGGAGGAACCTTCCTCCCTCGCCGGTTTCGTTTCCGGCGCGATAGCGGACACGAAGACGCCGCGGCCGCGACTTCGCATGAGTGCTCCGAATTTGCCGTGCTCCAGTTGGGCCGCCGTTTGATGAGACCTGTCGGCCGCCAGGAGTTTCAGGAAACCATCCAGGGCCTCATGGGGATCCAGGTTCAAGACACCGTCGGTTTCGAAAGAGCCGCCCGGACGCCGAGCCATACCCGTCCCGCGCCAGGGATCGACATGTACGGGACATCCCGACAAGCA
>CAZGYS010000563.1:0-4703 GCA_964530305.1 uncultured Leptospiraceae bacterium | reverse complement strand
TAAAGATCACTCCGGCGCCCATGGCCCAGCGCGCGCCTCGCGCGAGAATTGGAACGGGTTGTTTTGGTCCGTTCCCTGGTTCGGCCTCACGCCGAAAGATTTTTTTCCAATTCATATCGCACCTCATACCGCCGACACTGGGGCCCGCGTTGCATAGCGTATAGTAAATTTTGGTTCATCGAGGCAACCGGTATATGACGGACGCGGGTTCGGATGAGTTTGACAAAAATTCCGAAAAATCCATGAATATCCTCTAACGAATTTCTAACATTGGACGATTATGACGGCAGACCATGAAATCGACGCGCGCACGCCCGCGCGCGCAAAACCCGAACCCAATCGCCCCACGACGCTCCAGCTCCTGGCGGTCTACGTACCGATACCGTTTATTTCAAACGCGGTCACGATCATGAGCCTGACTTTTCTGCAGAGCTTGCTGTTGCCCGTGAGCGTCAATGAGCTCTTCTCCAATACGCCCCAATGGGTACGACTCACGGCCCAGATTGCGCCCCATCCCATCGTCACCACGATCATTTTCGTCTATGTCTGGCCCGTGTTGCGCACGACGTTTCCCTCCCACGCGCATGCGCCCGTATCGGAACGCGCGTCGGCGCGCCTCTTGAATTTTCCCCTGACCATCAGCCTGATGGGCATGAGCGGCTGGTTCATCGCCTATGCGTTTCTTTTTTTCGCGTACTATATCCACTTGCCCGTTTTTCCCGCGGGCGATGTAGCGGCGGCCTTCTTGTTTTTTGCTTTCATCGGAACGCCGACCTTCGTCGTGTCTTTCTACTTAATGGAGCTGGCGAATCGCCGCTACTCGATTCCACGCTACTTCCCGGACGGCAATCTTTCGGGCATCAAGGGCGTCTGGAATCTTTCCCTTCAGGGTCGCTTCTTTATTTATTTGTACGCCGTTTCCGGTTTCGTTCTGCTCTGCTTTTATTTTCTGATCCAGCGCCTGAACAATGGCGGCGATAACGCCCTGGGGCGAGACCTGGCGACCGACGTCACATTGCTCTTCCTGATTCTCGGCGGCGTCGCGTCGGTCCTGACCTGGGTGCTGGCGCGATCCTATCAAAACCCCCTGCGGGCAATGCGCTCGGCCACGCGACGTATTCGCGGCGGCGATTACGACGTGGACGTGCGCGTCGTGACCACCGACGAAATCGGCTACCTGGGCGAAGGCTTGAATCAGATGGCCCTGGAGTTGCGCGAAAAAAATCTCATCAAGGACACCTTCGGCCGCATGGTGGATCCGGCCGTGCGGGATCATCTCCTGGGAGGCAACCTGGAACTGGGCGGCGAACTCAAACAGGTGAGCATTCTTTTTTCGGACATACGCGATTTCACGGCCATGTCCGAAAAGATGGAGCCCCGGAAAATCGTGGAGCTGTTGAATCGCTATTTCGAGGGCATGGGCGCCTGCGTCACGCGCGAAGGCGGGCTGGTGAACAAGTTCATCGGCGACTCCATCATGGCCATCTTCGGCGCGCCGCTGGTGCTGGAAAACCACGGCCGCTCGGCGGTGCGCGCGGCCATGGCCATGCGCCGGGCGGAAGCGAGCCTCAACCAGGAACTCACGCGAGAAGGTCTCCCGGCGATTCATACGGGCATCGGCATTCACAGCGGCATGGTGCTGGCCGGAAATATCGGCGGCAGTGAACGCATGGAGTACACCGTCATCGGAGACAGCGTGAACCAGGCTTCGCGCATCGAGGGTCTGTGCAAGAAGCTGGGTCACGACTTGATCGTTTCGCAGGCCACCGCCGATCTATTGAACGGCGAATTCGCCCCCGAGCCCATCGGCCGCGTCAACGTGAAAGGCAAACAAGAGGCGATTCAGGTATATCGCGTGCCGTAAAATTTTATTTACGCTCGGAAGGGCGTTGCCGGACCTTGTTTCCATGCCCCGCGTCGAAATCGAACTACCGGACGAGTATCATTTCTCGACGGAAATCGCCGTGCGCATCAGCGACATCAATTTCGGCGGCCACCTGGGTCACGACGCCGTACTCACGCTTATGCACGAAGCCCGGGCGCGGCTCTTCAAGCATCACGGTTATGAGGAACTGAACGTCGAAGGACTCGGCATCATCATGGCGGACGTGGGCATCGTCTATCGCTCCGAAGCCTTCTTCGGGGACGTCTTGAAATTCGATCTGGCCGTGGCCGAGTTCACGAGCAAGGGCTGCGGTATTTTGTATCGCCTGAGCATGGCCGAGGACGGACGCGAAGTCGCCCGGGGACGCACGGGTCTCGTGTTCTATGACTACAAGGCGGCCGCCACGGCGCAAGTTCCGTCCGCCTTCCGGGCCAGGTTCGAACAGTAAGCGCGGAAAATCGCCGCCCATCGCATTATAAATCCACAAAAAAACCACCGAGGTTCAAACATGAAATCCAAGTTCAAAACAGTTCCCGCGACGGCCTTCGCCGCGCTCCTGGGCATCTCGGCCCTGATCGTTTCCGCCTGTTCCACGCCCCTTCCGAAAGGTCAGGCGGGACCGGCGGCTGAAAAACTCACCGCCCGCGTATTGCAGGGAATGAATCACGAAGCCTGGACCAAAGGCACCGCGGCCGTACAATGGGTGTTCGGCGGCTCCAACCGGCACTTCTGGGATAAAGCCCGGGGCCTCATCGAAGTACGCCACGGAGACGTCGTCGTACAATTCAAGAGCGACTTCACGAAGACCGTGGTATTCGAGGACGGCAAGCGCGTCACCGGCGAAAAAGCGGTGGAAATGACGAAAGAAGCCTACGGGTATTTTATCAACGACGGGTTCTGGCTCAATCCCGCGGCGCATATTCTTTCGCCCGGTACCACGCGAAAGATTACGCAAGACGGCAAGCTCATCGTGACCTTCGCTTCGGGCGGCGTAACGCCCGGGGATAGTTATCTGTTCACCCTGGATAAAGAGAATCGCATTAAGGAAATGCGCCTGTGGACTTCCGTACTGCCCGTCAAGGGAGCTCGCGCCGAATTCAGCGACTACTTTAAGAGCGCCACGGGCGTAGTCGTCGCCATGAAGCACGCCATCTTCGGTTTTATTCCGGTGAACACCACGGACATAAAGATGTTCGCTCAGTATCCGCCCGCCGACGGTAAGGATCGCTTCGCGGAATTGTTGAAGTAAGGCGATTGCCGACGCGTTCGGGTCGGGCTCGCGGAACGCCGCCGGACCAGTGGAGGGTACGGGGACGCCGCGCGAATCAGCGCGGCAGGCCCATCATTCTCAAGAGCACGGCATCCAGGAGTTTGTCCGGAAGAATCTTGCGCATGAACGCCTGGATGCGCGCGTCCATTCCCACCAGGTAACGCGTACGGGGACTCCGGGCGGTCAGCGCGCGCAACACCGCCTTGACTACCTTGTCCGGCGAAACGGCCCGGGAGTGTGATTGTTGCGATACCTTGCGTATGGCGCGAATGGCGTCTCCATATAATTCATGAGCGCGCTCCGGTAGATTGCGTTCGTATTCATTGGCCACCTGCGTGCCCTTATCCCAGATGGGCGTATCCACGGCGCCGGGCTGGATCACCGAAACACGAATGCCCCAGCGCCGCACTTCCATGCGCAGGGAATCACTCAAGGCCTCCAGGGCGAACTTGGAAGCCCCGTAGGCGCCCACCAGCGGAACCGACAACCGACCGGAGACCGACGATATATTAATGATGCGTCCTTGCGACGCGCGCAATAACGGCAGGCACTCTTGAATGACGGTCAGTTGACCATTGACGTTCACCGCCATCTGTCTTTGAAAATCCTCGGCCCCGAGAAATTCAATGGGTCCCGGCACGGCGATACCGGCATTGTTCACCAGCGCGTCCAGACCGACGTCTCCGGATTCGTTTCGCGCCGGTAGTTCGGCGGCCATGGTCTTCACGGCCTTGCGTACCGCCCCGGCGTCGGTCACGTCGAAAATGAGATGCTTGATTGCTCCGCCGCTTTCTTTTTCCAGACTTTCGCCGTCTTCACCGCGACGCACGCCCGCGAAAACACGATATCCGATCCGGGCCAGTTGAAGCGCGCACGCGCGCCCGATCCCGGTGGACGCTCCCGTAATTAAAACCGTTCGACCGTTTGCGTTCATATCAGCTTGCGTCCCATTCAGATCGTCGGCGACGGACCTGAATTCAGTCGGGCAATTATTTTATGGAACGCAAGACGGCGCAATCGAAAAACCATGGACAAGCCCGGATCTATTTGAGATTCCATATTATGGACGCTTCGCATCAGTCCGATTACCCCGCGATCATCGGCATGGCCTGTCGCTTTCCGGGCGCGCGAAATCCCCGTGAGTTCGCGGAACTATTGAGAAACGGCGCGGACATGGTCTCCACCATGCCCGAAAACCGGGGCTACTTCTATCCCGAGGGACCGCCTCCGCCCGCCACCTGGGGCACGGGCTCGGCGGGAGACGCGAACGCGGTCGCCCGAGCCATGCATGAAAGGCCGCGCGGCGGATTTATCCACGAACCGGAATACTTCGACGCGGACTTTTTTCGGATTTCCCATCGCGAAGCGCGAGCCATGGATCCCCAGCAACGGATCATGCTCGAACTCAGCTGGCGGGCCCTGGAGGACGCGGGCATCATCCCGGATCAACTGGCCGGTACGAATACCGGCGTGTTCATCGGCGCCACGACGCTGGACTTCGCGCTGGGGGAATTGAACCAGTTGCAGCGCGTCGACGCCCATTCGAAC